>NZ_JBEXZS010000202.1:0-1162 GCF_040593685.1 Methylobacterium sp. EM32
ACCTTCTGGGCTTCGATCGCGAGCATCATCGAGGACAGCAACAGGTTGATCATGTCTCGCTCCGCACCGCGGCAGATGCGGCACGGCGTCAACCCGCCGCGATGGAGGATTGATCCGGCCCCGAAACGCAGCGCAGCCCTGCAAGCCGCCCCGTGACCAAGGGGCGACCTGCGCGAGCCCGCGAGCCGACGGGCCGGGCCGGATCGTCTCATGCCGTGAGCGGCGTCGCCTCCTCGGTCGTCACCCGGAAATCCACGAGGGTGTTCGGCCCGAACGTGAGCGTCAGGGGCACGTCGGCTGCGTCGCGTCCGTAGGCGATCAGGATTCTGCCGATTCGCGAGCTGTTGTTGCGCGGATCGAAGGTGTGCCAGCGGCCGCCCAGAAAGACCTCCATCCAGGCCGCGAAATCTCCCGGAGCATGCGGCAACGGCAGACCGATGTCGCTGACGTAACCGGTGCAGTAGCGAGCCGGGATGTTGAGGCAGCGGCAGAACGCGATCGCGAGATGGGCGTAGTCGCGACAGACACCGCGACGTTCCTCGAAGGCCTCCAGCGCCGTCCGGGTGGGCCGGGAATGCTCGTAGCCGAAGGCGATGCGATCGTGAACGTAGTCGCAGATCGCCTGCACCCGCGCCCATCCCGGTGCCATGGCGCCGAACAGGTCCCAGGCAGTCTGCGACAGGCGATCGGTCTCGCAGTACCGGCTCCCGAGCAGGTAGAGCAGCGTGTCGACGGGCAGGCTGCGCACCTCCTCCTGCCGTGCGACCGTGTCGGTCATGTCCCCGTTGCCGTGATCGCGGACGACCGTGTCGGTCTTGAGCGTGAAACGCCCGGCCGGCGCGACGAGCCGGTTGCACCAATTCCCGAACGTGTCCCGATAGCCCTCCAGGGGCACGGCCGGCACCGTCAGCAGATAATCCGGTCGCTCGAGATCGGAGAACCGCGACGCGTGGACGTTGAGCATCGTGACGACCGGCGTGTCCTGCACGAAGTCGTAGGTCATTTCACAGCCGACGTGGATGCGCATCGCGTGTCTCCGGGGGGACGGCAGGGTCGCGCTCTCCCTGAACGCGGGTCGGCTCGCGTCTCCGGTTCACGTGGCTGCACTCGAACGATCCATGACACGAATGGGCGATCTGTACAGCACGAACAAAGAGCTTTT
>NZ_JBEXZS010000203.1:0-15885 GCF_040593685.1 Methylobacterium sp. EM32
CGGCAGGAGCGCCCGGCGCCCCTCCCAAAAAGTCCTCGGCATAGTGGCAGGCTACCGCCCGGCCCGCGAGAGACCGCGGCGCCGGGCGCTCCTGCCGGCAGAGGTCGGTGGCGTGGGGGCAGCGGGTCGAGAACACGCAGCCCTGCGGGGGATTGAGCGGCGACGGCAATTCGCCCCGCAGCACGATCCGCGTGCGGGTGCGCGGGCCGACGCCGGGTGTGGCCGCCATCAGGGCCTGGGTGTAGGGGTGGAGGGGCCGGGCGAAGATCGCGTCCTTCGGCCCCTGCTCCATGGCGAGGCCGAGATACATCACCAGCACGTCGTGGGCGATGTGGCGCACCACGCCGAGGTCGTGGGAGATGAACAAGTAGGCGAGGCCGAGGTCCTGTTGCAGGTCGGCGAGCAGGTTCAGCACCTGGGCCTGGATCGACACGTCGAGGGCCGAGACAGGCTCGTCGGCGACGACGAGCTTGGGCGACAGCATCAGCGCGCGGGCGATGGCGATGCGCTGGCGCTGGCCGCCGGAGAACATGTGCGGATAGCGCGCGTCGTGCTCCGGGCGCAGGCCCACCTTGGCCATCATCGCCCGCACCCGCTCGCGGCGCTCAGGCGCCGACAGGCCGGTCTGGATCGCGAGCGGCTGCTCCAGGATCGCCCCGATGCGCTTGCGCGGGTTGAGCGAGCCGTAGGGGTTCTGGAACACCAGCTGTACCGTGCGGCGCAGGCGGCGGCGCTCGGAGGCCGGCGGGTCGACGGCGTCGATCCCGTCGAGGGTGAGGGTGCCGTCCGACGGCGGCTCGATCAGCGTCACCATGCGGGCGAGGGTCGACTTGCCGCAGCCGGATTCGCCGACCACGGCGAGCGTCCGGCCGGGCTCGATCGAGAACGAGATGCCGCCGACCGCCTGGAGCCGGGCCGGCGCGCGGAACAGGCCGCGGCGGATCTCGTAGGTCTGGCGGAGATCGTCGGCGACGACGACGGGGGCGCTCACGGGGTCGCCTCGACGGGGGCGGGTCTATCGGCGCTCGCGCCGACAGGGTGGTCCTGGCGGATGCGGGCGTCGCGCGAGGGATCGCCGAGCGGATAGTGGCAGCGCACGAAGCCGTCCTGCCAGGGCCGCAGGGCGGGCCGCTGCTCACGGGAGTGATCGGTGGCGTAGGTGCAGCGCGGCGCGAACAGGCAGCCGCGCGGCCGGTCGTAGAGGCCCGGCACCACGCCCGGGATGGTGGCGAGCCGCCCGCCCGCGCTACGCTCCGGCAGCGCCGCGAGCAGGGCCGCGGTATAGGGGTGCTGGGGGTCGGCGAACAGCGCGTCGGCGCGTTGCTCCTCCATCACCTGGCCGGCATACATCACCATCATCCGGTCGGCGGTCTCGGCGACGACGCCCATGTTGTGGGTGATGAGCACCAGCGCCATGCCGCGCTCGCGCTGGAGCGAGAGCAGCAGGTCGAGGATCTGGGCCTGGATGGTGACGTCGAGCGCCGTCGTCGGCTCGTCGGCGATGAGGAGGCGCGGGTTGCAGGCGATCGCCATGGCGATCATCACCCGCTGGTTCATGCCGCCGGAGAGCTGGTGCGGATAGGCCGCGAGCCGGCTCTCGGCCGCCGGGATGCCGACCTGCTCCAGCAATTCGATCGCCCGGCGCTTGGCCGCCCTGCGGTCGAGGCCGAGATGCTGGCGCAGGGACTCGGTGATCTGGAAGCCGATCGTGAAGCACGGGTTGAGGCTGGTGGTCGGCTCCTGGAAGATCATCGCCACGTCGCGGCCGGTGAGGCGGCGGCGCTCGCGGGTCGGCATGGTCAGGAGGTCGCGGCCGTCGAAGGCGAGGCGGTCGGCCCGGACCCGGCCCGGATAGGCGACGAGGCCCATCAGCGCCATCATGGTCACGCTCTTGCCCGAGCCCGACTCGCCGACGACGCCGAGCACCTCCCCCTCCTCCAGGGTCAGGCTGACGCCGTCGACGGCGCGGAGCGTCCCGCCCGCGGATGGGAATTCGACCGAGAGGTTCTGGATGTCGAGGAGCGGCATGGGGGTCCTCACCGCTTCAGCTTGGGGTCGAGGGCATCGCGAAGACCGTCCCCGACGAGGTTGAAGGCGAGCACGGTGATCAGGATGATCAGCCCCGGAAACGTCACCACCCACCAGGCCCGGAGCACGAACTCGCGGGCGTCGGCCAGCATCGTGCCCCATTCGGGCGAGGGCGGCTGGGCGCCGAGGCCCAGGAAGCCCAAAGCCGCGGCGTCCAGGATCGCGGTCGAGACGCCGAGCGAGGCCTGGACGATGAGCGGGGCGGCGCAGTTCGGCAGCACCTCGGACAGCATCAGGCGCAGGGGCCCCGCCCCGCTGACCCGGGCCGCCGTGACGTAGTCCTTGGATTTCTCGGCGATCACCGCCGCGCGGGCGATGCGGACGTAGTGCGGCAGCACCACCACCGCGACCGCCAGCATCGCGTTCATCAGCCCGGGGCCGAGGATCGCCACGATGACGATGGCGAGCAGCAGCGACGGCAGGGTCAGGATGATGTCCATCACCCGCATGATGACGATGCCGGTGGCGCCGCCGACGAAGCCCGCGACCAGCCCCAGCATCGTGCCGACCAGGATCGACACCGTCACGACCGCGATGCCGATCGACAGGGACAGTCGTGCCCCGTGGATCAGGCGCGAGAGGATGTCGCGGCCGATCGCGTCGGTGCCGAGGGGATAGGTGAGCGAGCCGCCCTCCTGCCAGAACGGGGGTTTGAGGAAGGCGGCGTTGTCGGTGAGGTTCGGCGGGTGCGGGGCGACGACGTCGGCGAAGACCGCCATCAGCAGCACCAGCACGATCAGCGCGAGGCCGATCACCGCGCCGGTATTGGCGCGAAAGCTCGCCCAGAACTCGGCGAGCGGGTGCGGCGGGCCGGCGGGGGCCGCGGACGCGGCGGGGGTGTCGAGCAGTTCGGCGCTCATCTTGCGTGCCGGATGCGGGGGTTCACGAGGCCGTAGGCGAGGTCGACGAGGAGGTTCACCGCCATCACCACCGCCCCGATCAGGAGGATGCCGCCCTGGAGAACGGGGTAGTCGCGCCGGCCGATCGCCTCGATCAGCCACTTGCCGATGCCGGGCCAGGAGAAGATCGTCTCGGTGAGGATCGCGCCGGTGAACAGCACGCCGACCTGGAGGCCGATCACCGTGACGACCGGGATCAGGGCGTTGCGCAGGGCGTGCAGCCCGACGATGCGCCAGGCCGGCAGACCCTTGGCGCGGGCGGTGCGCATGTAATCCTCGCCGAGCACCTCCAGCATCGCCGAGCGGGTCATGCGGGCGATGACCGCGAGCGGCACCGTGCCGAGCACGACCGCCGGCAGGATCAGGTGAGAGAGGGCCGAGCGGAAGGCGCCGGATTCGTCCGACAGCAGCGTGTCGATCAGCAGGAAGCCGGTCACCGGCTCGATGAAGTACTGCACGTCGATGCGGCCCGAGACCGGCGTCCAGCCAAGCTGCACCGAGAACAGCAGGATCAGGAGCAGCCCCCACCAGAAGATCGGCATCGAGTAGCCGGTGAGCGACAGCCCCATCACCCCGTGGTCGAAGACCGAGTTGCGCTTGAGCGCCGCCAGGATGCCGGCCGGCAGGCCGACGAGGAGCGCGAACAGGATCGCGCAGATTCCGAGCTCGATCGTCGCCGGGAACAGGCTCGCGAACTCGGCGATCACCGGCTCCTTGGTGCTGATCGAGCGGCCGAGATCGCCGTGGGCGAGGCGCTCAAGGTAGATGCCGTATTGCGCCAGCAACGGCTTGTCGAAGCCGTACTCGGCGCGGAGCGCCGCGTGCCGCGCCGGGTCGATGCCCCGCTCCCCCGCCATCGTCTCGATCGGGTCGCCGGGCACCAGGCGGATCAGGAAGAACGCCACCAGGGTGATCCCGAGGAAGGTCGGGATCACCAGGGACGCGCGGGTCAGGAGGAAGCGGAGCACGCGGGCGCCTTTACTTCAGGCTGACGCCGTAGAAGGTGTGGCGGCCGAACGGCGACAGCTTGAAGTCCACCACCTCCTTGCGCACCGGCTTCAGCTGCACCGCATGCGCGATGGTGAACCAGGGCGCCTGCTCCTTGAACACCACCTGCGCCTGCTCGTAGAGCTTGGTGCGCTCGGCCTTGTCGGTGATGGTCTTGGCCTTGGTGACGAGGTCGTCGTAGGTCTTGTCGCACCACTTGGCGGCATTGCCGCCGCCCTTCTGCGCCGCGGCGCAGCCGAGCAGGGTGTGGAGGAAGTTGTCGGGATCGCCGTTGTCGCCGGTCCAGCCGAACATCGCGGTCTGGTGCTCGCCGTCCTGGACGCGCTTGCGATACTCGCCCCACTCGTAGGACTTGATCTCGGCCTTCACCCCGACCTTGGCGAGGTCGGCCTGCATCAGCTCGGCGATGCGCCGGGCGTTGGGGTTGTAGGGCCGCTGCACCGGCATCGCCCACAGGTCCATCGTGAGGCCGTTCGCCAAGCCCGCCTCGGCGAGCAGTTTCTTGGCGGCATCCGGATCGTAGGGGTCGTCCTTGATCGCGTCGTTGTAGGACCACAGCGTCGGCGGGATCGGGTTCTTGGCCGCCACGCCGGTCGAGAGGTAGACCGCGTCGATGATCGCCTTCTTGTTGATCGCCTTATTCAACGCCTTGCGCACGCGCACGTCGTCGAACGGCTTCTTCTGGGTGTTGTAGGCGAGATAGCCGATATTGAGGCCGGGCTGCTCCAGTACCTGGACGTTCGGGTCCTTGCGCATCGCGTCGACGTCGGCCGGGTTCGGATACGGCATGACGTGGCACTCGCCCTTCTGGAGCTTGGCCCAGCGCACCGAGGCATCCGGCGTGATCGCGAAGACCAGGTCGTCGAGGGCGGCCTTGCCGGCATAGTATTGCGGGAAGGCGCGGTAGCGGACGATCGCATCCTTCTGGTATTGCAGCAGGTAGAACGGTCCGGTCCCGATCGGCTCCTGGTCGAGCTTGTCCGGCGTGCCGGCCTTCATCATCGCGTCGGCGTATTCCTTCGACTGGATCGCCGCGAAGGGCATCGCCAGATCGGCGAGGAATGGCGCCTCCGGTCCGGTCAGGGTGAAGCGGACGGTATAATCGTCCACCTTGTCGATCGACGTGAGCAGCTTCGGCAGGCCCATGTCGTTGAAGTAGGTGTGGTTGGCGCTGGTCACCCGGAAGAACGGGTGGTTCTCCTTCCACTGCCGCTCGAACGAGAAGATTACGTCATCGGCGTTGAAGTCGCGCGTCGGCTTGAAGGTCTTGTTGGAGTGCCACTTCACGCCCTTGCGCAAGTGGAAGGTGTAGGTCTTGCCGTCCTCGGAGATGTCCCATTTCTCGGCGAGGTCCGGCACCACGTTGGTGGTGCCGCGCTCGAAATTGACGATGTTCGAGTAGATCTGGGAGCCGGCATCGAACGAGGTGCCGGTGGTGTTCACCGCCGGATAGAAATTCTCCGGGCTGCCTTCGGAGCAGTAGACCAGCGTCTTGGCGCCGGCCGGCAGGCTAGCCGCCAGGGCGGACGCGGCACCGAGAACCACCGCCAGGGACGCGCGCTTCATGCTCTGCTCTCCACTCGTCGCGGGCCCCGAGGCCCGGCCTTTCGCCACTTCTGGCGGGTTTCTGCTCATTTCCGCAAGGCCTTGGCGACGGGGACGCACAAATGCCTCATCGCCGGGCGCGTGCCGGGCGACGGGAGATCGTGTCCCGTGAGAAGGCCGGGCGACCGCCCCTACCCTTCCAGCGCGGCCCGCCCCTCCGGCGCCGCCAGCACCCGGTCGCTCTCGTCCTTCAGCGCGACGCCGGTGAGCCGTCGGCTCAGCGCCTGGTCGATCAGCCAGTGCAGCTTGAACGCCGCCAGATCCGGCTTGAGACCCGCCGCCCGCACGTTCGACAGACAGTTGCGCTCGGCATCGGTCCGGCCGGGACGCGGATCGAAGGTGAGGTAGATCCCGAGGCTGTCGGGCGAGGACAGGCCGGGCCGCTCGCCGATCAGCACCGCGACGGCGCGGGCCCTGAGCCGCGTCCCGACCGCGTCGCCCAGTGCCACACGCGCTTGCGTCGCCACCACCACCGGCGCGAGGCGCCAGCCGGAGCCGGTCAGCGCTGGCTTGAGCGCGGACAAGAGCGGCACCGCGCCCTCGTGGACGGCGCGGGCCGAGAGGCCGTCCGCCACCACCAGGGCGAGGTCGACCGGCTCGCCGGCGGCGGCCGCGAGCGCAGCCTCCGAGGCCTCGTCGAGCCGGCGGCCGAGATCGGGCCGGCGCAGATAGGTTGCCCGGTCCGGGGCGGCGGAGGCGGCGGTCAGGGTCTCGAAGTCGAGCGCCGCGATGCCGGCCCGCACGGCCTCGGCGTCGAGGGGGGTGTGGACCGCGTCGCGGGCCTGGGCGTGGGCGAGGCCGAAGCGCAGGACCTCGCGGGTCGGCAGGCCGGCCCCGGCGCGGCCGAGCGCGATGCGGGCCGGGGTCAGGGCGGCGAGGCGCGCCCACACCGCGGCGGGATCGTCGGAGCGGCTCACGCGGCGAGCCCCGTCAGGAGCGGCGCGGCGCCGCCCGGCAGCAGCGTGCCCGCTTCATCGGTCAGGCCCATGCGGACGAGCCAGTCCGCGAATTCGGGCGCGCGCGTCAGCCCCATCACCTCGCGCAGGTAGAGCTGGTCGTGGAACGAGGTCGACTGGTAGTTCAGCATCACGTCGTCGGCCCCCGGTACCCCCATGACGTAGGTCACGCCGGCCGCGCCCAAGAGCGTCAGCAGTGTGTCCATGTCGTCCTGGTCGGCCTCGGCGTGGTTGGTGTAGCAGACGTCGACCCCGAGCGGCACGCCCATCAGCTTGCCGCAGAAATGGTCCTCCAGCCCGGCCCGGATGATCTCCTTGCCGTCGTAGAGGTATTCCGGGCCGATGAAGCCCACCACCGTGTTGACGAGGAGCGGCCGGAAGGCGCGCGCGACCGCGTAGGCCCGGGCCTCCAGGGTCTGCTGGTCGATGCCGTGATGGGCGTTCGCCGAGAGGGCCGAGCCCTGGCCGGTCTCGAAATACATCACGTTGTCGCCCACCGTGCCGCGCTTCTGCGCCAGGGCCGCCTCGTGCGCCTCCTTCAGGATCGGCAGCGTGACGCCGAACGAGGCGTTGGCTCCTTGCGTCCCGGCGATCGACTGGAACACGAGATCGACCGGCACGCCGCGGTTCATCGCCTCGAGCGTCGTGGTGACGTGGGTGAGCACGCAGGCTTGCGTCGGAATCGCGAAGCGCTCGATCATCTCGGCGAGGAGATGCAAGAGGCCGGTCAGCCCCTGCACCGAATCCGAGACCGGGTTGATGCCGATGCAGGCATCGCCGCAGCCGTAAGCGAGCCCGTCGAGGATCGAGGCGGTGATGCCGGCCGGGTCGTCGCTCGGATGGTTGGGCTGGAGCCGCACCGCGAGCGTACCGGGCAGCCCGATCGTGTTGCGCAGGCGGGTGATCACCCGGGCCTTGCGGGCGACCAGGATCAGATCCTGGTTGCGCATGATCTTCGACACCGCGGCGGCGATCTCCGGCGTCACGCCGGGCGCGATCGCCGCCAGGACCTCGGAGGAGGCGGTGAGCAGGAACTCGCGGAAATCGCCGACGGTGAGATGACTGACGCGCGCGAAGGCCCCCGCGTCGTGGCTGTCGAGGATCAGCCGGGTGACGTCGTCGGTTTCGTACGGGATCAGCGGCCGGGCGAGGATCTGGCTGAGCGGCACCTCGGCGAGGCACCAGCGCGCCGCCACGCCTTCCTCGGCGCTGCCCGCTGCCAGGCCGGCGAGCCGGTCGCCGGAGCGGGGCGGGCTCGCCTTCGCCATCAGCTCGGCGAGGTCGGAAAAGACGAAGGTCCGGGATCCGACGACGTGACGGTAGCTCATGCGGGGCCTCCCGGGGGCAAAGCTAATGCAGGCGGCGGCCCGCGTCAGGGCCCCTCCGCCGTCGCGATCGCCGCGACCGTGCGCTCGCCCCGCTCCGGCGCGCCGTCGGCCCGGTCGATCCGGATCTCCATGGCGGTGGGCTTCATCTCGCCGAACGGCGTCGAGAAGGCGATCTCGGCCGCGTCGCGCCCGACGCCGATCCGCACCAGCCCGTCGAGATTGGCTTGGCGCGTCGCGTCGAACAGCCACCAGCGGCCGTCGAGATAGGCCTCGAACACCGCGTGGAAGTCGCACGGCACCAGGCCGTAGGCGTAGCAGCTGACGAAGCGGGCCGGGATGCCGAGCGCCCGGCAGAAGGCGGCGCCGAGATGCGCGAAATCGCGGCACACCCCTGCCCGCTTGAGCAGCGTCTCGTCGGCGGTGGTCTCCTCGTCGCTGGCGCCGCGGACATAGGCGATGTGGTCGTGGATCCAGTTGCAGATCCGGGCCACCCGCTCGAACCCTCGCGGCGCGTCGCCGAACTCGGCCTCGGCGAAGGCGCTGAGCCGGTCGGAGGAGACGAACCGGCTCGGCAGCAGGTAGGGCAGGATGTCGAGGGGCAGGTCCCTCACCGGCGTCTCCTGGATGCCGGCGGGATCGGCCCGGTGGGGATCGAGGGTCACCTCCGCCTCGTAATCGAGGCTGAATGGCCCGGGCGGCACCGTGACCGCCACGTAGCGGTTGCCGGTCTCCGGCGCCTCGTGCCGGCGCAGGGGCAGGTCGGGGTCGAGGCGGAACGTCTCGCGCAGGTCGTGGTGCCGGCTCAGCCGGGCGACCTCCAGGTTGAAGATGAACACCGTCTCGGACACGATGTCGTAGGCGAGATGGCAACCTAAAGTGTAGCGCACGGCTTGAGCCCCTTCCCACTGCCGAGGTAGGGTGACGCAAGAGCCGCGCCGAATCGCCGGGCCCCGCGGTCCGCGCCGGATCGGCCCGGTCTTTGCGTCACGAGTCTTAGCCTGCGTTAAGGCTGCTTGTCGTCGGGCCCGGCAAGACCGGGGCGAGCAGGGAGGACACGCCGTGCACCGCTACTTCTTCGACCTCGATGCCGGAACCTGGGACGCCCGCGACACGATCGGGGTGGTGCTCAGGGATGCCGGCGCCGCCCATGCCGAGGCGGTCCAGGCCCTGCGCTCCTGCGCCCTCGACGCAGGCCGAAGCGCCGGCGCGATCCTCGCCATGAACGTCCGCGACGAGACTGGGCGGACGGTTTTTCGGGTGTCGCTGGCGGCGCAGTGAGGGGGAGCGGGGCGGTCAATCCCCTGTGTGCGAGTGCTGAGAGTGCATGGTTCGTACAACTCGGAAGAGTTTGTGCAATTTGCGAGTGGATTGCGCGATCTATGCTTGGCTTAGTTGAATAAATGTAAGGCGCGTCTCCCCTCTCCCGTTTGGGAGAGGGGCCGGGGGTGAGGGTGGCTCGGCTTCCGCAATGATCCTGAACTGTTGAGCTGCGCAGCTCGACGGTCCAAGCTTCATCCTGAAGCCGAGCCACCCTCACCCCTACCCCTCTCCCAGACGGGAGAGGGGATCCCGCGCTATATTTGTAAACAATACAGGCCGACTGAAGACACGAATCAGAACACCCGGATCGCTTCGCGCTCCATCTCCGTGCTAATATGCGCCGAGAGCCCAGCGCGCGTGGAATAGCCGATCGCCAGACCCGGGAAGGCCGCTGCCAGCCGCTCATAGGCGCCCACGTAGTTGCACAGGTCGTAGAAGGCATCGCTGCCCGGCTCGACCAGGACGTCGAGGTCCGAATCCGGCCGCGCTTCGTCACGGGCGACGGAGCCGTAGAGGGAGAGGCCGCCGACGCCGAGCGCCCGCAGGTCCGGCTCGATCGCTCGCAGATGGGCGAGCGCTTCCTCGCGGTTCATCGCAGCATCCTCGATATCGTGCGGGCTCCGCCCGGATCCCGCTCGAATCTAGCAGAGCGCGGCCCGACCCACCATCAGATCATCGGCTTGCCGCCGGTCACCGCCACGGTGGCGCCCGAGACGTAGCTCGCCTCCTCGCTCGCCAGCATCACGTAGACGGGGCTGAGCTCGACCGGCTGGCCGGGGCGCTTCATCGGTACCTGGGAGCCGAACTGGCGCACCTTCTCCTCGGGCATGGTCGAGGGGATGAGCGGGGTCCAGACCGGGCCCGGGGCGACGCAATTCACCCGGATCTCCTTCTCGGCGAGCAGCTGCGCCAGGCCGCCGGTGAAGTTCTGGATCGCCCCCTTGGTGGTGGCGTAGGCGAGCAGCTGCGGGCTCGGCGTGTCGGCGTTGATCGAGGTGGTGTTGATGATCGCCGAGCCCGGCCGCATGTGCGGCACCGCCGCCTTGGTCAGGTAGAACATCGCGTGGATGTTGGTGCGGAAGGTGACGTCCCACTCCTCGTCGCTCATCTCCTCGATCGACGACACAGTGGCCTGGTGGGCGGCGTTGTTGACGAGCACGTCGACCCGCCCGAACGCCGCCACCGCCTTCTCGACGATGGCGCGGCAATGGGCCGGATCCTTGATGTCGCCCGGCACCAGCACCGCCCGGCGGCCGGCGGATTCGACGAGCTTCGCGGTCTCCCGCGCGTCGTCGTGCTCGTCGTAGTAGGAAATCAGCACGTCGGCGCCCTCGCGGGCGAAGGCGAGCGCCACCGCCTTGCCGATGCCGCTGTCGCCGCCGGTGATGATCGCCTTGCGGTCGGCGAGCCGTCCCGAACCCTTGTAGCGGGTCTCGCCGTAATCGGGCCGGGGATCCATCTCGGCGTCGCGACCGGGCATCGGGATGAGCGTCTGGCGGTCGAAGGGCGGTTTCGGGAATTCCGTCATGCGGGTCGGTCTCCGGGTCGAGGGGCGAGCGGTCAGAAGCGGCCGCCACCGAAGGGCCGGCAGCGGCCGTCGGCGATCTTGAAGTTCGGCGGGTCGCAGGGGACGTAGTCGGTCTCGCACCAGCGCTGGCAGGCCTGCGGGCCGGTGCGCGGCGGGCGGTCGTCGCCCGCGCGCCCGCCGCGCAGCGAGCCGGTGGCGTCGGGGTCGAGGAAGGGCCCGCCGGGGAAGGGCGGTCCCTGCGCGAGCGCGGGAGCGGCGGCGACCAGGGGAGCGAGCACCAAAAGGGCGCGGAGGGGCAGCACGGACGATCTCCGGTGAGGTGACGGACCGCCGCGACGGGCGGGCCGCGGTGCCGGACCAACTGGCTAGGAGTATCCCCGTTCCGGATCGGGCGATCTGCCTTCCGGCAAAGCAGGTTGCCCAACGGGCAACCAAGTCGCCCGCGCGGCGTTTCCGGTGTCCTCGACGCACCCTCCTCGGAGATTTCGATGCTGACGCGCTTCCTCGCCACCGCCGGCGCCCTCGCCCTCACCACCGGCCTCGCCCTCGCCCAGACCACCGCGCCGACGGCGCCGACCGCTCCGGGCACCGCTCCGGCGACCACGGCTCCGGCGACCACGGCCCCCGCCGCGACGGGCGACGTGAAGGACATGAAGGAGTGGCAGGCCGCCAAGCTGGCCAAGGTCAGCCTGGCCGACGCCATCGCCACCGCCGAGAAGAAGGACGGCAACGGCCGCGCCATCGACGCCGATTTCGAGAAGGCCGACGGCAAGAACCCGACCCACTGGTCGATCAAGGTCGTCTATCCGGACGGCAAGCTGGTCGAGCACGGCATCAACGCGGATACCGGTGAGCTCTACAAGAGCGAGAACCAGCCGATCGAGCGCTACTTCACCCGCCTGAAGGTCGCCGATTTCAACAACGCCAAGGTCTCGCTGAAGGACGCCCTGGCGATTGCCGAGAAGCAGGCCGGCGGCGGCAAGGCCTACGAGGCCGAGGTCGAGCGCGAGGGCTCGGCGGTCGCCTACGAGATCAAGGTGGCGCTCGCCGACAACGAGAAGGAAGTGAAGGTCGGGCCGGACGGCCAGATCATGAAGGACTGAGGCTTCGGGATACGGCACAGGTCCCCTCTCCGGGCGATACCAGGCTTGCCTGGTATCGCTGCAAGGTGCGGGAGAGGGGATCCCATGATCCTTCTTTCGTGATCGCGATGGGCGAGGAGCGGCCCGATCGACCTCCGGTTGTCGCCAAGCCTGCGTCGCGCCGTTCGCCATAAGGCCGGGTGCGGCCCTCCCCGGCCGCCGTGCTACGAGAGCGCAAGAGGTCGGGGCGCCTCGACCGACCGCGGGGGCTAACCATGAGCGCCTTCTTCAGCGAGAGCCATCGCCGCCTGCAGGACGAGCACGGCACCCGCGCCCTCGCCGACCGGCTGGAGGCGCACGCGCATCCCTGCTTCGCGCCGCCCGAGCGCGACTTCATCGCGGGCGCGACGATGGTCTTCCTCAGCACGGTGGACGGAACCGGCCAGCCGACCGTGTCCTACAAGGGCGGGGCGCCCGGCTTCATCCGGGTCACCGGCCCGAGCGAGCTGGTCCTTCCGAGCTACGACGGCAACGGCATGTTCCTGACGCTCGGCAATCTGTCCGAGAATCCCCGCATCGGCCTGCTCTTCATCGATTTCGAGCGCCCGCACCGGTTGCGGGTGCACGGTACCGCGTCGCTCACCGATGATGCGGGGCTGCTCGCCCGCTATCCAGGGGCGGACCACGTCGTCCGGATCACCGCCGACCGGATCTTCGTGAATTGCGGCCGCTACATCCACCAGAGCAGCGGTACGACGCTCTCGCCGCACCTGCCGGACCCGACCGGGCACCAGCCGTTCCCGGCCTGGAAGCGCCTGGACATCTTCGAGGGCGCCCTGCCGGAGGACGATGCGCGGCAGGTCGCGCGCCGGGGTGGCACGATCCCCCTCGAAGCCTATCCGGGCGAGGCCGATCCTCTTTAAATGCCCCCGACGACGTTCCCCCCGGCCTCCGCCAGGGCCCCCTCGCGCAGTTCCAGCGCGAGGAACCGGCCCGGATCGACCGGTCCCGGCAGGATGAGCTTGCGCGGCGGCAGCACCCGGAAGCCGAAGCGGGCGTAGTACGGCGCATCGCCGACCAGGATGACGAGGCCGTGGCCGCCGCTCCTCGCGGCGTCGAGGGAGGCGCGCATCAACGCTCCCCCGATGCCGCGGCTGCCGAAGGCCGGATCGACGGTCAGCGGGCCGAGCACCAGGAGCGGGCTCGCGCCCGCCCGGGCCGGCGAGACCCGCACCGAGCCGACGAGCAGCGTGCCGACCAGCGCCGTGAACGAGAGATCGGAGAGGTGCGGCACGCCCTCGCGCAGGCGGAAGGCGGTGCGGGCGTAGCGGCCGGGGCCGAAGGCCCGCTCGTGCAGGCGCTCGATGGCGTCGTTGTCGCGCGGGGTCTCGGGCCGGATGACGAGGGGAAGCGTGGTCACGGGCACACAGTCTCGGAGGCTGGCGTCACATCATGGGCGGATCGGTCAGCCGATCCGTCGTCGCGCCTCTGCCCTCGGGGCCATCGCTCGTCTCCCGGCGGGCGTCTCGCCCATTCCTGCGGGCGCCTTGCCCGTCCCTGCGGGGGCGCCATAGCAGCGCTCAGCTGTGAGTGCAAACCGCCGGTGGCATGCCGCTCGCATCATCCTGACGTGCAAGCGCTTGCGTCGAGGCACGCCTTGCGGGTTAGCTGAGCGTGGAACGCCTCAAAGGTCCGGGAACGACGCCACAATGAGAATCAGGTCTGCTCTCGCCCTCGTCCTCTCTCTCGCGCTCGGCGCCGCCGGGGCGGCCCGGGCCGACGACACGGTGCCGGCAACGGTGCGGATCGCCACGGAGGGCGCCTACGCGCCCTACAACTTCACCAAGCCCGACGGTACCCTGGACGGCTACGAGATCGAGCTCGGCCGCGAGATCTGCGCCCGCGCCAAGCTCAAATGCGAGTTCGTCGCCCAGGACTGGGACGGCGTGGTGCCGGGGCTCAACGCCAAGAAGTTCGACGCGATCATGTCGGGCATGACCATCACCGACGCGCGCCTGAAGGTGGTGGACTTCACCAAGCCCTATAGCGGCGATTCCTCGGGCTTCGCGGTCGACCGCAACGGGCCGCTGGCGAAGCTCCCCTTGGGCGGCCAGAAGTTCAGCCTGGCGGACGAGGCCGAGGCGCAGAAGGCGCTCGACACGATCAAGCCGCTCCTCAAGGGCAAGACCGTCGGCGTCCAGGTCTCGACCATCCACGCCGCCTTCATGGACAAGTACCTCAAGGGCACCATCGAGGTGCGCGAGTACAAGACCACCGAGCAGCACGACCTCGACCTCGCCGCCGGCCGCATCGACGCGATCTTCGCCAACGACGCGCCTCTGCGGGCGACCGCCGAGAAGCCGGAATTCGCCGATACCGTGATGCTGGCCGGTCCCCGCTTCCGCGGTGGCATCCTCGGCCGCGGCGTGGCGATGGGCCTGCGCAAGGGCGAGGCGAAGCTGAAGGCGCGCCTCGACGAGGGCATCGACGCGGTGATCGCCGACGGTACCCTGAAGAAGCTCTCGCTCAAGTGGTTCAAGGCCGACCTGACCCCGCAGGGCTGACGGTTCCGGGCAGAGACCAGAAAAAAGGGAGCCGCGTGAGCGCCTTCACCCTTCTCGGCTTCGGCCCCGGCGGCTGGGGCGGCGCGCTGCTGCTGGCCGCCGGCACCACCCTCGCGCTGGCCCTGTGCGGCTTCCTGCTCGGGGCCGTGCTCGGCGGGCTGGCGGCGGGCGCCAAGCTCTCCGGCCTCCTCCCCTTGCGGGTGCTGGCCGACGGTTACACCACGCTCCTGCGCGGCGTGCCGGACCTGCTCGTGATCTACCTCCTGTATTTCGGCGGCAGCGCGGCGCTCGGCAGCATCGCGGGCCTGTTCGGCGCCACCGGCTTCGTCGGGGTGCCGGCTTTCGGGGTCGGCATCGCGGCGCTCGGGATCATCTCGGGCGCCTACCAGGCCGAGGTGTTCCGCGGCGCCTACCTCGCCCTCGACCGCGGGCAGATCGAGGCCGCCCGCGCCGTCGGCATGCATCGCGGGCTGATCCTGCGCCGGGTCGTGGCGCCCCTCGTCGCCCGCGACGCCCTGCCCGGCCTCGGCAACGTCTGGCAGATCCTGCTCAAGGACTCGGCGCTGGTCTCGGTGACGGGCCTCATCGAACTCCTGCGCCAGGCCCAGGTCGGCGCCGGCTCGACCCGCCAGCCCTTCACCTTCTACCTCGCGGCAGCCGCCCTCTACCTCGCCATCACCTCGC
The DNA here is from genome assembly GCF_040593685.1 of Methylobacterium sp. EM32. Classification (NCBI taxonomy): domain Bacteria; kingdom Pseudomonadati; phylum Pseudomonadota; class Alphaproteobacteria; order Hyphomicrobiales; family Methylobacteriaceae; genus Methylobacterium; species Methylobacterium sp. EM32. The sequence goes on from NZ_JBEXZS010000203.1 coordinate 15,063, forward strand.
TCTCGACCTGGGGCTTTTCCCGGGCCGAGGCCCATGCCCGCCGGGGGGCGCGATGATCCGCCGGGGCTCGCGATGACCGGGGTGGAACGATGATCGACCTCGACTTCCTCGGCACCACCGTGCGGGCGCTGCTCGGCGGCCTGCCCCTCACCCTGAGCCTCACCGCAGGCTCGGTGGCGCTCGGCGGCGTGCTGGCGGCGCTCGCGGCCTGGGGCCGGCTCTCCGGCGTCGCGCCGGCCGACTGGCTCGCCCGCCTCTACATCTTCGTGTTCCGCGGCACGCCGCTCCTGGTGCAGATCTTCCTGATCTATTACGGCCTCGGCCAGTTCCGGCCGACCCTGCAGGCCTGGGGCCTGTGGACCTTCTTCCGCGAGCCGTACTGGTGCGCGCTGCTGGCGCTCGCCCTCAACACCGGCGCCTACACGGCCGAGATCTTTCGGGGTGCGGTCCTCTCGGTGCCGCACGGGGCGCTGGTCGCGGGGCGGGCCTGCGGCATGCCGCGGCTCCTCCTGTTTCGCCGCATCACCCTGCCGCTCGCCACCCGCCAGGCCCTGCCGGCCTACGGCAACGAGGTGATCTCGGTGGTCAAGGCGACCTCGCTCGCCTCCACCATCACGCTGATGGAGATCACCGGCATCGCCCAGAAGCTGATCGCCCAGAGCTTCCGGGCGCTGGAGGTCTTCGTCTGCGCCGGCGCGTTCTACCTCGCCCTCACCTTCGTGATCATCGGGATCCTGCGGCTCGCCGAGGCCCGGCTGTCGCCGGACCTGCGCCCGCGCCCGGTGGCCCACCCCGCCTGACCCCGGAACCCGCCATGCTGGCC
>NZ_JBEXZS010000205.1:0-13527 GCF_040593685.1 Methylobacterium sp. EM32
GGCGGATGGGGATCGGGGGCTCTATACACCACGGCGCCGGGTCTTGCGGGCCTAAGGATGCCGCATCCGACAGGGTCGCATGATGCGCCTCACGCCCCATATCACGCGCAGGGTTTCGCACCCGCGCCCCGGACGGTAAAGCCGCACCGGACCAGCCCGAGGAATTGTCTCGCGATGACCGGCACCACCCGCACCAGCGCCGACCTCGATCCGCGCCGCCGCCGCACCCTCTACCGCTCCTGGCACCGGGGCACCCGGGAGATGGACCTGATCATGGGCCGCTTCGCGGATGCCGAGATCGGGACGCTCACGGAAGAGGAGCTCGACGATTTCGAACTCCTGATCGAGGTGCCGGACCGCGACCTCTTCCGCTGGATCACCGACGAGACCGAAGCCCCGTCGAACTACGACACGCCGGTCTACCGCCGGATGAAGGCGTTTCACCAGCACGGGGCGCCGGTGGATCTGTGAGGCGCCACGCCCAACCCTCCCCCCTCTGCGGGGGAGGGTGCCCGGCTGCGAGTGCGAAGCACTCGTGCGCCGGGCGGGAGAGGGGCAGCGCGACGCCGATCCAGGTGGCGCCCTTCATGACGGTCGCGGCCTCTCCGGAAGCGGGGTCCCCTCTCCCGCCCCACTCCGTGGGGCACCCTCCCCCGCAGAGGGGGAGGGTTCAAGCCCGCGCCTTGCCCTGAGTCGCTGCGCGACCCACGAAAAAAATTCCTGCGCGAGCAGGCCCCGCTGAAGACCCAACAAAAAGCCGATGGCCAAGCCCGCTCCCAAGCCCCCTGCCCCGCCCGCCGCTCCGAAAAAGCCTCCGGCTGCCCGCTTCGCCCTGCCGAAATCCGCGGCCCTGACGAAGGCCGTGGAGGCGCTGAAGGCCGGCGACAGCGCGACGCTGGCGCGCGTGCCGGACGGGTTCGACGCCCTGGTGGTGGCCGACCTCGCCCGGGCCCTGTCGCAGGTCGCGGAAGGGCCGGCGGCGCTGGTCCACGTCGCCCGCGACGGCACCCGCTCGGCGGCCTTCGCCAGTGCGCTCGCCTTCGTCGCCCCCGAGATCGAGGTGATGAGCGTCCCGGCCTGGGATTGCCAGCCGTACGACCGGATCTCGCCGAATCCGGCGATCGCCGCACAGCGCATGACGGCGCTCTCGCGGCTCGCCCGCACCCGCTCCTCGGCCGAGAAGCCGCGCATCCTCACCACCACGGTCAACGCCCTGGTGCAGCGTGTGCCGCCGAAGGCGCGCATCGCCGTCGAGACGTTTTCCGCCGCGCCGGGCAATGCGCTGGACACCGACCAGATCGTTGCCTGGCTTGAGGCCAACGGCTTCCTGCGCACCGGCACCGTGCGCGATACCGGCGAGTATGCGGTGCGCGGCGGCATCATCGACCTGTCGCCGCCGGGGCTGCCGAACCCGGTCCGCCTCGACTTCTTCGGCGACACCCTCGAATCGATCCGCGCCTTCGATCCCGAGACCCAGCGCACCATCGGGCAGCTGCGCTCCCTCGATCTCGTGCCGATGAGCGAGGTGCAGCTCACCACCGAGACGATCCGGCGCTTCCGCCAGGGCTACGTCACGACCTTCGGCGCTGCGACCCGCGACGACCGGCTCTACGAGACGATCAGCGAGGGGCGGCGCTATGCCGGCCTCGAGCACTGGATGCCGCTGTTCTACGACCACCTCGACACGCTGTTCGACTACGTCGCCGGCGTGCCCCTCGTCCTCGACCATCAGGCCGACGACGCGGTGGCCGAGCGCCTGTCCCAGGTGCAGGAGTATTACGACGCCCGCTGCGAGGCGCTGAAGGAGCGCCAGAGCGGCACCGCGCCCTACAAGCCACTGAAGCCCGACGCGCTCTACCTCTCGCCGGACGAGTGGGCGAAGCGCAACGACGGGGCCACGGTCGCCCGTCTCGCCCCCTTCGACGTGCCGGAGGTCTCCGGCCGCCGGCTGATCGATTGTGAGGGCGTGCCCGGCCGCAGCTTCGCCCCCGAGCGGGCGCAGGAGGGCGTCAACGTCTTCGACGCGGCGGTGACCCATGTCCGCGACCTGCAGGGAGCGGGCCACCACGTCGTCCTGGCGGCGTGGTCGGAGGGGTCTCGCGATCGGCTCTGCGGCGTGCTCACCGAGCACGGTCTGCCGAAGCCGAAGAGCATCACGCGCCTCTCCGACATACTGGCGATGAAGCGCGGGCAGGATATCGGCGTCGCGATCTGGGGCCTTGAGGCGGGGTTCTCGGCGGGTCAGCTCGCCGTGCTGGCCGAGGGCGACATCCTCGGCGACCGGCTGGTGCGGCCCAAGCGCAAGGCGAAGCGGCCCCAGGACGTGATCCTGGAGGTGCAGGCGCTGGCGCCCGGCGACCTCGTGGTCCATGCCGATCACGGCATCGGGCGCTTCGTCGGCCTCAAGACCGTGACGGCGGCCGGCGCCCCCCACGACTGCCTGGAGATCCAGTACAGCGGCGGCCTGCTGCTGCTGCCGGTCGAGAATATCGAGCTTCTGACCCGCTACGGCTCGGAGGATGCCGAGGTCGCCCTCGACAAGCTCGGCGGCGGGGCCTGGCAGGCGCGCAAGGCCAAGCTGAAGCGCCGGATCATGGAGATGGCCGGCGCCCTCATCAAGGTCGCGGCCGAGCGCTTCCTGAAATCGGCGCCGAAGATGGCGCCGCCGGAAGGGACCTATGGCGAGTTCGCCGCCCGCTTCCCCTACGAGGAGACCGAGGACCAAGAGGCTGCGATCGCCGCGACGCTCGGCGACCTCACCTCGGGGCGGCCGATGGACCGGCTGGTCTGCGGCGATGTCGGCTTCGGCAAGACCGAGGTGGCGCTCCGCGCCGCCTTTGTCACCGCGCTCTCCGGCAAGCAGGTGGCGGTGGTGGTGCCCACCACCCTGCTCGCGCGCCAGCACGCCCGCACCTTCGAGGCCCGGTTCAAGGGCCTGCCGGTCAACGTCGCCCAGGCCTCCCGCTTCGTCGGCAATGCCGACTTGAAGAAGGTCCGCGAGGGGCTGGCCGACGGCTCGATCGACATCGTGGTCGGCACCCACGCCCTCTTGGCGAAAAATATCGCCTTCAAGGATCTCGGCCTCATCATCGTCGACGAGGAGCAGCATTTCGGCGTCGCCCACAAGGAGCGGTTGAAGGCGCTGAAATCCGAGGTGCACGTGCTGACGCTCTCGGCGACGCCGATCCCGCGCACGCTTCAGCTCGCCATGACCGGCGTGCGCGAGCTCTCGATCATCGCGACGCCGCCGGTCGATCGTCTGGCGGTGCGCACCTTCGTGATGCCGTTCGATCCGCTCTCGATTCGCGAGGCGCTCTTGCGCGAGCGCTACCGCGGCGGCCAGGCCTTCTACGTCGTGCCGCGCATCGAGCACCTGGAGGAGGTCAAGCGCTTCCTCGACCGGGAGGTGCCCGAGGCCAAGGTGGCGGTGGCCCACGGCCAGATGGCGGCGGGCCAGCTCGAGGACGTGATGACGGCCTTCTACGAGGGCCAGTACGACATCCTGCTCGCCACCACGATCGTCGAATCGGGCCTCGACATCCCGACCGCCAACACGCTGATCGTCCACCGCGCCGACATGTTCGGCCTCGCCCAGCTCTACCAGCTGCGCGGCCGCGTCGGCCGCTCCAAGGCCCGGGCCTACGCCCTGTTCACGACGCCCGAGGGCAAGACCCTGACGGTGCAGGCGGAGCGCCGCCTCTCGGTGCTGCAATCCCTCGACACGCTGGGGGCCGGCTTCCAGCTCGCCAGCCACGACCTCGACATCCGCGGCGCCGGCAACCTGCTCGGCGACGAGCAGTCCGGCCACGTCAAGGAGGTCGGCTACGAGCTCTACCAGCAGATGCTGGAGAGCGCGGTGGCGGCGCTCAAGTCCGGCAACGCGCTCCCGACCGACGAGCAATGGTCGCCGACCATCGCGCTCGGCGCGCCCGTCACGATGCCGGAGGAGTACGTCGCGGATCTCTCGGTGCGGCTCGGCCTCTACCGCCGCCTCGCGACGCTGGAGAACGATCGCGAACTGGAGAGCTTCGGCGCCGAGCTGATAGACCGCTTCGGCCCGATGCCGCCGGAGGTCGAGCAGCTCCTCAAGATCGTGACGATCAAGATCCTGTGCCGCGAGACCAACGTCGAGAAGGTCGAGGCCGGTCCGAAGGGCATCGTCATGCACTTCCGCGATCGCGCCTTCGCCAACCCGGCCAAGCTCGCCGGCTACATCGCCGACCAGCGCTCCTTCGCCAAGGTGCGGCCGGACATGAGCGTGGTGTTCATCCGCGACCTCGCGACGGTGGCCGAGCGGCTGAAGGAGACCACCGCCATCCTGCGGGACCTGGCGAATCTGATCACGAAGAAGAAGGCGGCGTGAGGGGCGCGGGGTTGGCCAGAGGCCGCCCCGTACCCGCTCACGTTGGCCGTGGGGCACGGCGACTTCGTGCACCTCACAAAACTCCCGCCGCGCCATCGCTGCCACAGCAAGCCGCGAGGGTGATCGGGAGTTTTATGAGAGACACTTAGTCGACTGGCATTTGCGACAGACCCATATCCGGGCTAGAGCACTTCACGATCGCGTTGCAATCGCGAAGCTCTCTAGATCTTTGATTTTGCCGCATTTTCTACGACGAATCGGTGTCCAATTCGTCGGAAAATGCTCTAGCGATGACATTTCCGAACTGTTCGTCCGGAAATGGTAGACGCCAACTCCTGAGTTCTACCGCCCGACTCCCTGCGGCATCTTCACGATCTTCCCATCCGGCAGGATGATGTCGCCGGGGCTCTGTCCCGCCTCGCACGGGCCGAGATAGGCGGCGTCGATCACCATCTTGCGTCGGACGGGCTCCTTCATGTTGGGGATGCCGGTCAGGGTCGTGTCCACGTCCATATGGACCTTGCTGGTGAAGTCGCCGGTGATCACGCTCGTGCCGCTAGCCAAGATCGGGCCGATCTTGCACTCCGTCTCGCCCTTGTAGCCGGTACTCGTCTTGACGAAATCGCGCTTGGAGCACTGCCCGGCGCCGAGCGCGCCTTGCGCCAACTCATCCGTCTTCTCGTCGATGCACTGGCGGGCGGTCGTGTTGCCCTCCGCCGAAACGGTCTTGCTCTCCCACAGGCCGGCCTTGCGCGCCGGCAGCGTGTCGGCGACCGCCAGCGTACTCGCTGCGACGAGGACGATGCCGACGCTGAGACCGACGTATCCATCGCCAATGAGACGCACGGGCATGGAGCCTCCCTGAATCCGCGCGGCTCCCCGGCCGCCTCGGCGCGGAGGACTAACCCAAGAGGATTAGGCGCTCAAGGCCGCGCCGGAGTGCCGCCCGCGCGGTTCGGTTCTCCGCCGATTACACCGCCTGCCCCGCCGCGACCCGCAGGCCCGAGAATCCGATCAGCTTGCGGGCATCCTCGTCCCAGAGGGCCAGGCCGAGGCAGCGCAGGCTGTCGCGCAAAGTGAGCCGGCCGACCTCGCCGAGGGTCGCGTGGCCGTCCAGGCATTCCTGGAGACGGTAGTTCGGGATGCGGCTGTTCACGTGGTGGATGTGGTGCAGGCCGACATTGCCGGTGAACCATTGCAGGATCGCCGGCAGGACGTAGTACGAGCTGCCGCCGAGCGCTGCGCGGTGGAAGTCCCAGGCCTCCGGCCCTTCCCAGACGGTCTCCTCGTACTGGTGCTGGACGTAGAACAGCCAGCCGCCGATCCAGGCGGCGACGCTGACGACCGGCAGGAGCACCCACAGCACAGGACCGATCCCGCCGACCGCGACGGCGAGGGCGGCCACCATCGCGGCGAGCGCGAGGTCGAGGACGAGCACGTCGCGCCACGCGGTGCGCCAGGGCAGGCCGCCGCCGAAGGGAAACCGGTGCAGGACCAGGAAGTTGAGCGGCGAGCCGAGGACGATCAGGATAAACGGGTTGCGGTAGAGCCGGTAGCGCAGCCGCTGCCAGCGCGACAGGGCGAGGTACTCGCGCACGGTCAGCGTATGGATGTCGCCCGTGCCGCGGCGGCTGAGATCGCCGGTGGAGGCGTGGTGGAGGGCGTGCGCCCGCTTCCAGCTGTCGTAGGGGGTCACCGTCAGGAGGCTCAAGCATCGGCCGAGCGCGTCATTGGCGGCGCGCGAGGGCAGGAACGAGCCGTGTCCGCAATCGTGCTGGATGATGAACAGCCGGACCAGCAGGCCGCCGGCCGGGACGGCGAGCGGAAGAACCCAGAGTTGATGGCCGTACGCCGCCGCCCAGAGCATGAGCGCGCAGACGGCCAGGTACGGCAGGAGGGTGTTGGCCACCTGCCGGAGGGCGAGCCGCGGAACGGGGTCCCGGTAGGCGGCGCAGTGGCGAGCCACCTCGCGCGCGAGCGCCGCGACGTCGATCCGGGACGCCTCGGTCTCGGTCCGGCTCAGGGCGGCAGGGTTCGTCGTGCTGTCTGTCACGGTAGGTCGGCAATCCTGGCTGGTCGGTCGCGCACGATGGGCCTCGACGAGGTGTGACATCCGCGCGCGGAGACCGGCAGCGGACGGAGGAGCTCCGGCAGCGCCGAACCCGGGTGGGGGTGATCCACGATCGAGGAGAGGGGCAGAGGCCGGCCGGAACGGCCGGGCCGCTGCCGGATGGGATGATCCCCATAGCATCAATCGCGCCGGCAGGGAGGGATGACCGCGCGACGGATGCCGCGGCATGGTCGTCCCTGCCAACCGGCCGCGCTCCGCCTTCCGGACGGTCGCAGGCCGACGGCACGGAGGCTCTCAGAACCGCGCGATCACCTGTACTTCCCGGACGTGGGGGCGCACCTCACGACTCTTCCTGCCGCGCCGACGCCGCCACGGCGAGCGGGAGTTTCGTGGGAGACGGTCAGGCGTCCAGGCGGTCCCGCGCCGGCATCGTCGCCGGGCCGGCCGGGGTCGGTCCGACTTGCGCGGCCCGCAGGCCCGCCGCCATCGCCTGCAGGCGGGTCTGCGGATCCTCGGGCTGAATCACGCCGGCCGACATCACCAGCTTGGCGGCATCGTCGACGCTGATCGACAATTCGATCACCTCGGCGCGGGGCAGGTAGAAGAAGAAGCCGGTGGTCGGGTTCGGGGCGCAGGGCAGGAACACGCCGACATGGTCATGCTCGGATCCGAGCGCCGTCTGCACGTCGGGCCCGGCCGGGGCCGACAGGAACACGATCGACCACGTGCCCTTCACCGGGAACTCGACGAGGCCGACGGTGCGGAACGAGGTGCCACTGGTGGAAAACAGCGTCTCGAACACCTGGCGCAGGCCGCGATAGAGCCCGGAGATCACCGGCGTGCGGGCGAGCAGCACCTCGCCGAACTCCACCACCGAGCGGCCGACGAGGTTGGCGGTGAGCGCGCCGAGGGTGGTCAGCGCCACGAAGGCGATGACGAGGCCGAGGCCCGGCACGCTGAACGGCAGGTAATGGTCCGGCAGGTAGGCCGAGGGTACCAGCGGCTTGACCCAGCCGTCGATCAGGCTGATGCACCACCAGGTGATGTAGATCGTGATCGCCAGGGGGCCGGCGACGATCACGCCGGTGAAGAAGTAGTTCCGCAAGCGACCGCGGACGCTGACCCGCTTGCGGGTGCCCGGCGGGTCCGGATCGGGGATCAACGGCGAGGTTTCCGACACGATCTGCGATTCTCGACCCGGGCAGGCGCCCCCTGCCCTCGAAGAGGTAGCGGTTTGCTGCGCTGCGCTCAAGGCGGGGAAGACCCTTTGTCGGTCCGGCCTTCGACGGATCCGGCCGCCCTGCGGGCGGTCCTGGCCCGGGCGCTCGCCGATCCGGCGGTGACCTGGAGCCTCGGCGGCTATGGGGCGGGCGCCACCTTCCGGCGCGATCCCGGCGAGCCGGCGGAGCCCCCGTGCGGCGGGCGCCCCGGCCTCGTCACGCCCCGCGGCGCCCTGGTCCTGGAGGAGGCCGACACCTTCGTGCCGGTGGCCTACGAGACGGCGCTCGGCGGTGATGCCTGGAGCCAGGCCCTCGCCCTGTGCCGGCCGCTTCCCGACCTGCCGCCCTGCCCCGCCCCTTTCGTGAGCGAGCGCGGGCCCGACGACGCGGCGGCACGGTCCGAGGATCGCGAGGGGGGGCTGTTCTGCCTCGGGCTGCCCTCGCGCCAGGTCCGGCTTCTCGCCCGGGTCCGGGGTGCCGCCATCCCGGCCTTGCGCGCGGCCTGCGGCCGCCCGGCCGATGCCGCCCTCTGGGAGCGCCTGCCGGCGCTCGGGGCGATGCTCGTGGCGGCCTCAGACCGCGCCCGCATCGAGGTCCGCCTGCCCGATGCCCATCCGGGACCGCGGGCGCAGTGGTTCGACAAGCTCCTGCGCCAGGGCCGCCTGCACGCCGCCACCGCCCCGATCCCGGCGGGCCTCGCCCCGGTGATCCACCTGCACCCGCCCCATCCGCTGACGGAGGGCGGCTACGACCGGGACCGCCACGCCACGTTCCAGGACTGGCTGGCGCGCTGGGGCGATCCGGCGCTGGTCGCGCTCAAGGCCCGCCTCCTCGCCGGGGAAAATGTGCCTTCGCCCGGGACGCGCGCGGCGCGGGCGGCGGCCCGGGTGGGGCTGGCGCAGCGGCGGTACCTGGCCGAGGTGGCGGACGGCACCGGCCGCGAGGGGCGGCCCTCGCGGGAGGTTTCCTGAATGCGAGAAGGCGGGACGCTCGCGCGCCCCGCCTCCCCTCCTCGATCCGTTCTACCTCAGTTGCTCGCCAGGTGCGGCACCGGATCGACCGGGGTGGCGCCCTTGCGAATCTCGAAGTGGAGCTGCGGCGAGGTGACGTTGCCCGACGCGCCGGACTTGGCGATGGTCTGGCCGCGCTTCACCTTCTCGCCGGGCCGCACGTCGATCTCGCCGTTATGGGCGTAGGCCGAGACGTAGCCGTTGGAGTGGCGCACCAGGACCAGCTTGCCGTAGCCCTTCACGTCGCTGCCGGCATAGGCCACGGTGCCCTCCTCGGCGGCCTTCACCGGGGTGCCCTCGGGCACCGCGATGTTGATGCCCTCGTTGCCGCTCGAGCCGTAGCCCGAGATCACCCGGCCGCGGGCCGGCCAGCGGAAGCTCGATTGCGGATCGGGCGCGGGCGCCGCCGGGGCGACGGCCGGAGCCGGGGCCGGCTCGGGCGCCTTCTCGGACAGGGCCGCGACCTTCACCGGTTTGACCGGCTCGGGCTTCGGCGCGGGCGCGGGCTTCGCCTCGGCGACCTTCTTGACCTCGGGCTTCGGTGCCTCGGCCTGCTTCGGCTCCGGCTTCTTCACCTCGGCCTTGGCCTCGACCTTGGTCTCAGCCTTCTTGGATTCGACCTTGTGGATCTCGGCCTTCTTCGGCTCGACCTTCGCCTCGGCGACCTTCCGGATCTCGGGCTTCGCCTTCTCGACGACCTTCGGCTCCGGCTTCCTCTCGGGCGCCTTGGCCGCCTTCGGCTCCGGCTTCTGGGGCTTGGCCGCGACGGTCTCCTCCTCGTCGTCCTGCTGGCGCGCGGCCACCTTGGCGACGGGCTTGGACTCCGGCTTGGCCTCGAACTTGGCGGCGACCTTCGGCTCGGGCCGCTGCGGCTTGGCGGCGACCTTCTCCTCGTCCTCGCGCGGCTCGGGCTTGCGGTGGTTGAGCTTGGCGGCGCGCTCGGCGGCGGCGGGCGCCACCGGCTTCGCCTCGGCCTGGCCGGGGCGGGCATGGGGCTTGCGGACCGGCTCGGGCTCCGGCTCGGGCCGCGGCGGCTCGCGGCGGACGGGCTCGGGACGGGCTGCCACCTCGGCGACCCGGCGCACCGGCTCGGCCGGGCGCGTCTCGGCGACCGGCACCCGCGGCGCGGGGGCCGCCGGCACGGCCCGGGCGCTCATCGCGGGGACGCCGCCGGCGTGGTAGACCGGGATCACGATCTGGCGGCCGGCGGTGACCTGCGAGGCGCTCGACAGGCCGTTGGCCTGGAGGATCGCCGCCGAGGGCACGCCGAAGCGGGTCGACATCTGGTTCAGGCTGTCATTGGCGCCGACCGTGATGGTGGTGCCGCCGGCGGCCGACCAGCCGGCCGGACCGCCGGTCACCGGGGCGGCCGCGGCGACGCGCGGCGTCTGCACCGGGGTCGAGACCTGACGGTTCGAGAGCGGTGCGGCGGCCAGCGGGGCCGAGAGCGGCCGCGACTGGATCGGCGACGAGCGTACCGCCGGCGCCACCGCCCCGCCCTCGGGCAGGCTGCCGGTGGCACCCGGATCCCCGCTCGCACTTGATGAGAACGGGTTCGAGAACGGGTCGAGCCGCACCGCATCGGTGCTGCAGGCCGCCGAAGCGCCCCCGATCAGCCCGATGAGGGCGAAGCGCGACAGCGCCCGCATCCCCTTGCCTGTCCCGCGTTCCGGCATCGACGCACCCGTACATCCACGCAACCGTATGACCTGGATTCAAAGCGGATTCAGGTTAAGCTTCCGTTGCGGGGCGGTATTTTGCCTTCACGCTGAGGGCCGGATTCCGGCATAGGCGGGTTGACCGGTGAGCCGGTCAGAGAACGGCCGCGAGGCCGGGCGTCAGCGGGCCGATGCGCAGCGGCGTCTCGCGCACCTGCCGCCACGGGCCGTCGGATTCCTGCGCGATGGCGACGAGGCGGGGGCCGGCCGGCGTGCCGAGCGCCCCGACGAGACGCCCGCCCGGGTTGAGGCGCGCGAGGAGGGTCTGGGGCAGGTCGGCGAGCCGGCCGTTCACGAGGATGCGGTCGAAGGTGCCGGCCTCCTCGGGCGGTGCGCAGCCGTCGGCGAGCCCGACCATCGCGGCGCCGAAGCCGAGCGCGTCGAGGCGCGAGCGGGCGTTGCGGGCGAGCGTGGCGTAGCGCTCCAGGCTGACCACCTCGGCGGCGCCGAGGCGCAGCAGCAGGGCCGTGGCGTAGCCCGAGCCGGTGCCGATTTCGAGCACGCGCGCCCCTTGCGGGTTCAGTGCCGCCAGCATCGTGGCGATGACGCTCGGCGCCGTCATGGTCTGGCCGCAGGGCAGCGGCAGGGCGAGGTCGCGGCGGGCGAGGTCGCGGAAGGCGAGCGGCGCGAAGGCTTCCCGCGGCACCCGCTCCATCGCGCCGAGGACCGCGGCGTCGCGCACCCCGCGGGCGCGCAGGCCCAGCACGAAGGCCGCGGTCTCGACCGCGCCGGACGCCGCCTCGGCATCCTCCCGTCCGGACCCGTCCGGCGCCTCCTCGTGGGTCACATCGACTTGGCTCACGCCAGGGCCTGGGCGAAGCGCGTCAGCGTCGGCTCGTCGGTGAGGTCGAGGCGCAAGGGGGTCACCGAGATCTTGCCGTCGGCGATCGCCTTCAGGTCGGTGCCGTGGCCCGGCTCGAACCGCGCCTTGGCGAAGGCGAGCCAGAAATACGGGTTGCCGCGCCCGTCGACCCGCTCGTCGATCGAGAGCAGGGCCTGGTTGCGCACCCCTTGCGCCGCCACCGCGATACCCTGGACGTCGTCGGGCTCGCAATCGGGGAAGTTGACGTTGACGAGGATGCCGGGCTCGATCCCGGCCTCCAGGATGCGGCGGATCACCGAAGCGCCGTGCTTCGCCGCCGTGTGCCACTTCACGTTGGCGCGCCCACCGATGCCGTAGGCCTGGCTCAGCGCCACCGCCTTCACCCCGAGGATCGTCGCCTCCATGGCGCCCGCGATGGTGCCCGAATAGGTCACGTCCTCGGCGACGTTCTGGCCGCGGTTGACGCCCGAGAGCACGAGGTCGGGCCCGTGCTCCTTCAGGATGTGGCGGATGCCCATGATGATGCAGTCGGACGGCGTGCCCTTGACCGCGAAGCGCTTCTCGCCGGCCTGGCGCAGGCGCAGGGGGTCGTTGAGCGACAGCGAGTGCGACACGCCGCTCTGGTCGGTCTCGGGGGCGACGACCCAGACGTCGTCCGAGAGTTGCCCGGCGATCTCCTCCAGGCAGCGCAGGCCCGGCGCGTGGATGCCGTCGTCGTTGGTGACGAGAATGCGCATCACCGGTGTCCTTCGATGCGGTTGAGCCCGCCCATGTAGGGCGCGAGGGCCGACGGGATCGTGACGCTGCCGTCGGGGTTCTGGTAATTCTCCATCACGGCGATCAGCGCGCGGCCGACCGCGACGCCCGAGCCGTTGAGGGTGTGGACGTAACTCACGCCCTTGCCCTCCTTCGGGCGGTAGCGCGCCTCCATCCGGCGGGCCTGGAAGTCGCCGCAGACCGAGCAGGACGAGATCTCGCGATAGGTCTTCTGCCCCGGCAGCCAGGCCTCGATGTCGTAGGTCTTGGCCGAGGCGAAGCCCATGTCGCCGGTGCAGAGCGTGACGACCCGGAAGGGGATGTCGAGGCGTTTCAGCACTTCCTCGGCGCAGGCCAGCATCCGCTCGTGCTCCTCGGCCGAGCGCTCGGGCGCGGTGACCGAGACGAGTTCGACCTTGCTGAACTGGTGCTGCCGCAGCATGCCGCGGGTATCGCGCCCAGCCGCCCCGGCTTCGGCCCGGAAGCAGGGCGTGAGGGCGGTGAAGCGCAAGGGCAGCTCGTTCTCGGGGAGGATCGATTCGCGCACCAGGTTGGTGAGCGGGACTTCCGCCGTCGGGATCAGCCAGCGGTTCGGCGCGCCGCTCTCCTGCGCCATCTCCGGCGAGCCCTGGACCGCCGCGAACTGGTCGTCGCGGAACTTCGGCAGCTGCGCCGTGCCGAACATCGCCTCGTCGCGCACGAGCAGCGGCGGCACCACCTCGGTGTAGCCGTGCTCGCCGGTATGCAGGTCGAGCATGAACTGGCCAAGCGCCCGCTCCAGCCGGGCGATCTGGCCCTTCAGCACCACGAAGCGCGAGCCGGAGAGCTTCGAGGCGGTCTCGAAGTCCATCAGGCCCATGGCCTCGCCGAGCTCGAAATGTTGGCGGCCTGCTTGCGCGAGACCCCGCCCCTCGAAGCGGCTCTTCTCGACGTTGTCGTGCTCGTCGCGGCCCTCCGGCACGTCCGGACCCGGGATGTTCGGGATCGCCGCCAGGCGCTCGGACAGGGCCTTGCCGGCAGCGTTGGCCGCGGCGTCGAGCGCCGGCGCCTCCTCCTTCAGCCGGGCGACCTCCGCCATCAGCGCTTGCGCCCGCGCCTCGTCCTTCGCCTTCTTGGCCGCGCCAATCTCCTTCGACAGGGCGTTGCGCTTCTCCTGGGCTCCTTGCGCCGCCGAGATCGCCGCCTTGCGCTCGTCGTCGAGGCCGATCAGCGTCGAGGCGAGCGGCTCCAGCCCGCGGCTCGTCAGGCCCTTGTCGAAAGCGGCCGGGTTGTCGCGGATGGCCCGGATGTCGTGCATGGCGCGGTCCGAATCGTTCTTCTCAAGGCGCCGGAGGGTCCGGCGATGACGCCAGGACGCTTTGCAGCATCGGCCCGGCGGCGACAAGGGTGGGAACGGGAGTGGTCCGCTCGACCTCGCGCGCGTCCGTGGTCGGTTCTTAAAACCCAAACCGCGGTAAAGGCTCGCACTTTCCCCTCCCCCTTGTGGGGAGGGGTCATGGGGATCGAAGATCCCACGTGGGGGTGGTGCAGAAGGCACCGCTGAGACTTCTCCGGCACCACCCCCAC
>NZ_JBEXZS010000206.1:0-4680 GCF_040593685.1 Methylobacterium sp. EM32
GGCCGAGGTCGAGATCCGCTACGTGGTTCCCGTCGGCCCGGATGGCGAGCGCGGACGCTTTTGTCAGTTGCGGAAGGACTATTTCGACCCGCCAGCGATCCCGATACCGTCGCTTGTCGAGGCGGATCTTGCGCTTGCGGGCGCGAGTGCGCCGGGAATGACCACGCTGATGCCCTGCTCGCGCAGGTCCTGTCGCAGCCAGTCGGCATCATAGCCCTTGTCGGCGATGAGCCGCCGCACGCGGCCGGGTGCCCGGGCCAGCACGGCGGGCGCGATCTTGACGTCACTGGCGTTGCCGGGGGTGAGGTGGATGACGCCGGGGCGGCCGATCACATCGGTGAGGACGTGGATCTTGGTGGTCGGACCCGCTCGCGAAGGGCCGATCGCCTGCTCGCGGCCCCCCCTTTTCCACCGTGGGCGGCGCGCTGGGCTTTGACATAGGTCGCGTCGAGGGCGGCCGCTTCGCCGGACCATCCGGCCTTGGCCAGGGCCTCCAGCATGCCGGTCCAGAAGCGGCGGCGCGACCACCTGTTGAAGCGGTTGTAGACGGTGGTGTGAGGGCCGTAGTCGCTTGGACAATCCTTCCAGCGGCAGCCGGACTTGATGACGTGCAGGATGCCCGACAGGATCGTGCGGTCGTCCTTGCGACGAGCGCCGGGCTGATTGGTGGGCATGAACGGCGCGATCGCCTGCCATTGCTCGTCCGACAGCCAGAACAGCTCTGCCAGAGCCTCCTCCATCTGGGAGGCGCGTAGAATCATATTTCGCACATAACCGCAATACCTTGAACGGGTTTAGACCCTAGCCGGATGCAGGCTTCCGTCTCGTCCGCAAGACTGTGCTTGACCGCATTAGTCAATAACTCGACGATGATCAGCGCGACCGTCAGCCTCTGCTCTCGACTTGCAGGTTCGGCCGTGAAGTCGATGAGCAGGACGATGTCCGACCTGCCGAAGGCGGACAGGACACCGGCACAGAGTTCGCGGCAATGTTGTGAGAACACGAGCGAGGTGGGCGCTTCGTAGATCTGGCGGTTGGGTGGGGCGATGTGCCCGATGCGCTCCACGGCCCGCGCGACGGCACCGGTGCCGTCGCGCATCTGTTTCGCGCGATGTGGTGAAAGGGCTCCGACCAAGCCCTGAAGCTCGTTCGCGACGCGATGATGGATCTCCTGAAGGAGTATCATCGTATGACCGGATCTTCGGTGCTGATCTGTCGCCGGCATCATGGGAAGAACGCCTCGGCTGGAAAAAACTTAGTCGGACCCAAAACCCTCAGCTCAGCGTGATGGCGGAGAGATCGATGGACACCACGAGCGGCTCGGGCATCGGCCGGCCGTCGGGCCGCCGCGGGAAGATCCGTCGCTGCGTCGGGACCTTGATCCCGGAGACGTCGACGTAATCCGAGAGAAAATGCGCGCCCGGCGTGCTGCCGGCGATCTCGACGTCGTAGTCATGCCGGGCGATCAGGCCATCGGCATCGACGTAGAGCGTCTGGATCCGGCTGTGCGTCGCGATGCCGGGCGCGAAGGTGGCCTGCAGCCGACGCCAGACCATGTCGCCGTCGCGCCAGGGCTCGATCTCCTGCGTCTCCACACCCGGATAGGCGAGCAGGAACGGCATGTTGAGGTAGGTCCACATCGCACAGCCCGCGAAGTAGGCGAGTTGCGGATCGCTCCAGGGCGTCTCCAGGGTATGAGCCTGGAACGACGCGCGCGGGTCGACGAGCTCCTCGATCGTTGACCCGGCCGCATCCTCGATCGAGACCCGATCGGGCGTGAAGCGGGAGCGGCGTCCGTCGCTTCCGAACGGCGCGTGCGAGGCCCATTCGTCGCGCAGGCCCACCGTCACGTCGACTGCATCGAGCAGCCCCGCCTTCCCCTTCAGGCCCCAGAGCGCGCCGCCTTGAGCGAGATGCGCTGTCATAGTCGAGAATTGGTTCCAGCGTGCGAGACCGCCATGGGCGTCGAGCACGGTCGCGAGCAAGGTCGTCATGTCGTTCATCCGGTTCAGTGGTCGGCGAGGAAGCGGCCAACCTCGGCGGTGAAATCGGCGATGTGCTGGAACAGGAAGCCGTGGCCCGCATCCGGGTAGAGGACGAGCTTAGCGTCGGGGGCCTCCTGCGCGATGACGTAGGAGCGGTAGGCCGGGATCATCACGTCGGCGACGCCATTGGCGACGAGCACCGGCATGCCGAGGCGCCCGAGCCGCTCGCGCAGCCCGCTCGCTCCGCTGATCGCCCGCAGCTGCGCCATGAAGGCCGCGCCCGTCACCGCCGGGACCCGGTCGGCAACGGCGCCTAGGCGGCGCAGATGGGCGCAGCCCGCCGCGCGGCCGGCCTCCGTTTCGGTGAAGAACAGGAAGAGGAAGTCGTACTCGGTGTTCTGCGGGTGAGCCATGACCTCCGGCACCTTGGGGTGCGGCTGCGGCCCCTCGGCGACGCCGCCCGGTCCCGAACCGGCGATGATCAGCCGGCGCACCCGATCCGGCGCCCGGTGCGCCAGATGCTGGGCGACGAAGCCGCCGAGGGACCAGCCGAGGATATCGGCCTGTTCGAGCCCGACCGCGTCCATGAAGGCGAGGGCGACCTCGGCCATCCCGTCGACCGATGTCGGCACTTCGCCCTCGGATGCACCGATCCCGGCATTGTCGAAGCGGATGATCCGGCGCCCCTCGGCGAGGCGGGCGAGAAACTCAGGGTCCCAGTCGTCGAGGGTGCCGCGGAAGCGCTGGAGCAGCAGGAGGGGCGCGCCGGCCTCGGGTCCCTCGGCGCGGAATGTCAGGCGGCCGAAGCGGGTCGGAACGTGGTGAAGAGTGGATGCCATGGTCGTGCGGGCCTTCCGGTTGTGGCGTTGGGGGAGATCGTGGGGCTGCAACGATGCTAGGGGGTGACGGCCTCGGCCGGGGCGACGGCTCGGGCGGGCTTCCCCGGAGCGGGCCAGCCTTCCGTGACGAGAGCTCGGGCGCTGTCGGCGACGCAGAGCCACGCCCCGGCCATCAGGACGACGTCCTTGAGCACGAGCCGTCCGGCGCCTGAAAGGTAGGGAAAGCCGAACGCACCGTCGCCAAGGGGCGGCACCCAGGCCTACGGTGTAGTGACGAGGAACGAGAGGCTGACCACGGGCGTCAGGAAAGCCAGCACCGCACCGGGGAGCCCCCGGCGCCGCGATCCGAGGCCGATGAGGACGAGGCCGCCGATAATCAGTTCGACGGTTCCGAGCCCGCGGAAGAAGGCGTAGGTCCGGTTGCCCGCATGCCAGGCCCGCTTGGCCGGATCCAGCTCGCCCTCGCGGATGAGATGCGCCGCGTATTCCGTCGGATGCGCGTAGAGGAACGACATGACGGGGCTGTTGGCGACGAAGGGCGTGATGCTGTCCGCCTCGTAGGGGGCGAATTTCAGCGCCCCGATCCAGAGAAACACGATCGCGATCGCGACTCGCGTGGCGCCGATACCGATCCGGGTCGAGGTCGGGCTCGAGACGGCGCCGAGGACGGAGAGGATCCGCTGGTCCATGGTAAGCCTCCGTCGCGTCCGGGATCAGGCTTCGGCCGAGGCCGCGAAGGCATCGAGGGCGCGCGTCCCGTAGACGATGGCTGCGCCCGCCCCGAGGCTCGCGGCGATGCCCAGGGCCTCCGCCAGTTCCTCCTGCGTCGCGCCGAGCTTGCGCGCGGCATCGGTGTGGACGGTGATGCAGCCGTCGCAGCGCAACGTCACCGCGACCGCGACGGCGATCAGCTCGCGCGTCTTGGCGTCGAGGTGGTTCGTTCTCTGCCCCGCCGCGCTCAGAGCGCCGTAGCCCTTGATCGTCTCGGGGCTGAGCTTCGCGAACCCGCCGACGCCGGCTGTCACCTGCTGGCGGTAGAGGTTCCAATCCATCATGTGCATGTCGCTGCCCTCCCGGATCGGCGCCGGCGGAACGTCGGCTGCCGCGACATCAGGGCTAAGCGGTTCGGCGGCCGATGTCGTGAGAGGTGTCGTGAGACGCCGTGAGACGCCTCACTTCACGGCTCATGGCGCTTCACGGACGCTTGGTGTGTCCGGATCGGAGGATGCAGCGACAGATTCGAGCATGACACGCACATCGGGCTGATCGACGAACACTTCATCGGCCTCCAAAAGGGGCATGCCACCTTGCCGGAGCCCAGGACGGACTTCCCCATGCATGGCTGGTCGGCAAGACTTTAGGGCATCGCGGCTCTTCCGAACCGCGATGCGCGGACGATCGGCCGGAGCGCTCGCGACGAGACTGTTTTTCGACGGCTCGCGCCCAGAACGGGATGATACGTGGCCGCAGGGTTCGTTGCCGAGGTCAGGCGCCGGCGAGCTTCGTGTTGGCGACCGGTAGCGAGCGCACGCGTTGTCCCGTCAGTGCCGCGACCGCGTTGAGATTCGCCGGGGGCACGCCCGGCAGCCCGGGCTCGCCGACGCCGCCCATCGGGGCGCCGCTCTCGACGATGCGGACATGGACCGCCGGCATGTGCTCGCGGCGCAGGATCGGGTAGGCGTCGAAGTTCTGCGACTGGCGCAGGCCGTCGCGGTAGACGATCTGCTCGAACAGCACCGAGGAGGTCCCGAGCGCCGCGGCCGACTCGACCTGCGCCGTTACGATCGCCGGGTTGACGACCGAGCCCGGATCGAAGGCGATCCAGAGGTTGTGCACCCGCGCCTCGCCGTCCGCGA
>NZ_JBEXZS010000207.1:0-2519 GCF_040593685.1 Methylobacterium sp. EM32
CGCCCGCGCCGGTACCGCCGCCGGCCCCCGACCTCGCGACGCTTCCCGAGCCCGAGCCGCCGCCGCGCCGCGCACCGTTGCCGAAGGTGCTGTCGCGACGGCCCGCCTCGGCGGCGCCGGTGGTCAAGCCTGTCGGGCGGGGCCGGCCCAGGGAGCGGTGAACGAGGCGCGGTGACGGGGGGATGGTGGGACGGCGCGGAGCCGCCAGGGGTTGAGCCGGGCGCCGCGCGGCCTGTCGCCGGCCGCGCCGACCCGCCCTATTTCCCGGCCGCGCGCAACGCTGATCGCCGGATCAGCCCCAGCGCCTCGCGAGCGGGGAGGGGAGATCGCCGTCGATGCTGAAGCTCTTGGTGACGAGCGCCTTCGTCCTGTCGGCCAGTGCCGCGCAGGCGGTCGACTACCGATGGACGACCGGCTTCGGGCAGGGCACCCTGGAAGCGAAGATCACGAACAGATCCAAGGACGAGTTGATCGTCTATTGCGCCTCGGGGCAGGACGGACATCCGGCCGGGATGTTCTTCACCATCGGGGCCCGGACGTACCGTCCTCGCGAGAAGGTGTATGTCCAGTTCGTGGTCGACGGAAAGAATCATTCCTTCGAATTTGCCGAGACGCAGTACGAGGCCTCGGGAAGGGCCTTCTTCGGCAATCTGTATGATTTCGTGGCCGCGCTCGCATCGTCGAAAACCTCATCGTTTCTCTTCGAGGTTCCCGCGGAAAATATCTCCCGATCGCTGTCGCTGCTGAATGTCGGCGACGCTCTCGGCACGCCGTCCGATCTCATCGTCGACGGGTGCAAATAGGGGCGGGACCGGGGCACCGACATCCCGGCTCCGGGACCGGCCTCGTCCGACGAGGCGGTGCGGGTCGCGTCCTTCGGACGAGCCCCGATCCGGCGTCGCACGGCGAGCGACCTGCGGTGCAGTCCGTCAGGCAGTACGGCGCCCGTGGCCGCGAGGCCACGGGCGTTTCGCTCAGGCGGCCGAGCCCATCCCGGCCCGCATCGTGCCGCGGAAATCGTCGATGCAGACGAGGCGCCCGCCGCGCTCGGCGTGCCAGAAGGTCCAGCCGTTGCAGGCCGGCAGGCCCTGGACCAGGGCGCCGATCTTGTGGATCGAGCCCGAGGCGGGGCCGACCCCGAGCGTGCCGTCGGGCCGTACCAGGGCCTTGTGGCGGCGGCGCTCGTCGGTGAGCGTCTCGCCGGCCCGGATATGGCCGGCCTCGAGCAGGTTCAGGAACGGCACCCGCGGTTCGGCGCGCTTCGCCGGCGCGGTGAGCAGGGCGGCGCGCGACAGGGGCTCGATGCCGGCGATGCGCTCGCGGGCGGCCGCCGCGTAGGCCGGCTCCTGCTCGATGCCGATGAAGTGGCGGCCGAGGCGCTTGGCGACGGCCCCGGTGGTGCCGGTGCCGAAGAAGGGATCGAGCACCACGTCGCCGGGATTCGACGACGACAGGATGGTGCGGGCCAGCAGGGCCTCGGGCTTCTGCGTCGGGTGCAGCTTGCGCCCGTCGTCGCCCTTCAGGCGCTCGTCGCCGGTGCAGAGCGGGATGAACCAGTCCGAGCGCATCTGCAGGTCGTCGTTGCCGCCCTTCAGCGCCTCGTAATGGAAGGTGTAGCCCTTCTGCTCGCTGCGCGAGGCCCAGATCAGGGTCTCGTGGGCGTTGGTGAAGCGCTTGCCGCGGAAGTTCGGCATCGGGTTGGCCTTGCGCCACACGATGTCGTTCAGGATCCAGAAACCAAGATCCTGCAACGCACTGCCGACGCGGAAGATGTTGTGGTACGACCCGATCACCCAGAGGGTCCCTGTCGGCTTCATCACCCGGCGGCAGGCGGAGAGCCAGGCGCGGGTGAAGGTGTCGTAGGCCTCGAAGCTGGCGAACTGGTCCCAGTCGTCGTCGACGGCGTCGACGGTGCTCTGGTCCGGGCGCAAGAGGGCGCCGGTGCCGAGCTGGAGGTTGTAGGGCGGATCCGCGAAGACCAGGTCGACACTGGCCGGCGGGAGCCGTTCGAGGGCCGTGAGGCAATCCCCGAGGATGACTTCGTCCAGGGGAAGACGCTGTGCGGGGGTAACGAGACCCATCCGCGGCGTCGACACCGCTCGCCCGGTACGCGAGACCTGATTCCGGGCGGCGGTGCCGACGACCGCGGTACGCGGGGAAGCCATGGCAAACACCGGTTACGCGACTGACCACCAGACATTGCCGCCGCTACGGTAAAGGTCACGTTTCCCGCAGACACGAATTGCGTCTCGAAATGGGGCTGCACTTCTTGCCTAGTCGTGCGGTGGTCGGACTCAACCGTTAATGAAATGCTACGGATGGCGATGAGGGCGTGCCCTCGTCGGTGCGGGGGCGTGGGTGCCCTGACAGGTAGGCTGTCCGGAGGCCGGAAGAGGCGCGGGTTTCCCCTCTCCCCGCCCGCGGCAGGGCGATTGCATACGAGTAGATCTCGGATTGCGATGATGTGCTCGAACGGGTTTGATCGGACCGTCCCCCCAGGAGGGTCCGATCATGGTCGA
>NZ_JBEXZS010000016.1:0-15062 GCF_040593685.1 Methylobacterium sp. EM32
CTCCCCCGCCGCGATGCCGGCCGCCCCACCGCCCGCTTCGGCTCCCTCGGGGATCGGCGCCGGCCTGCCGGCCTGGCCGCAGGTCGATCACGCCAAGTTCGGCCCGGTGCGGCGGGAGGCCCTGTCGCGCATCCAGCAGATCTCCGGCCAGGCGCTGACCCGCAACTGGCTGACGATCCCGCACGTCACCAATTTCGACCACGCCGACGTCACCGAGACCGAGGCGCTGCGGCGCGAATTGAACGGCGCCGGCCGGCCGGGCGCCCACAAGGTCACGATGGTGGCGATCCTGATCAAGGCCGCCGCCGTCGCGCTGCGGGCCTATCCGCGCTTCAACGCGGCCCTCGACGGCGACGCCCTGATCCTGAAGGATTCCATCCATGTCGGCTTCGCGGTCGACACGCCGCGGGGCCTCCTGGTGCCGGTGGTGCGCGATTGCGACCGCAAGGGCCTCGTCGAGATCGCCCAGGAGATGGGGGAGCTCGCCGAGCAGGCCCGCTCCGGCACCCTGCCCCCGGCCGCGATGCAGGGCGGCGGCTTCTCGGTCTCCTCGCTCGGCGGCATCGGCGGCGACGGCTTCACGCCGATCATCAACGCGCCCGAGGTGGCGATCCTGGGGGCCGCGCGCTCGCGCATCGAGCCGGTCTGGGACGGCAGCACCTTCCAGCCGCGGCTCATCCTGCCCCTGAGCCTGTCCTGGGACCACCGCGCGGTGGACGGCGCGGCGGCGGCCCGCTTCCTCTCCCACCTCGCCGCGGTGCTCACCGACCTGCGCCGGGGCGCCCTGTGATCCGGGCGGCCGCCCCGGCCGATCACCAGGCCCTGGCGCGGCTGTTCGAGGAGATGCAGGCCTATTACGCCGTGCCGTGCCCGCCTCACGCGGAGATCGAGGCGGCGCTGGCCGGGCGCCCGGCCGGCACCGAGATCCTGGTGGCGGAGGAGAACGGGGCACAGAATGGCGGAGTCCTCGCCGGCTTCGCGGCCTTCTCGGCGATCTATCCCGGCCCCGGCTTGCGCGGCGGCCTGTTCCTGAAGGAGCTGTTCGTCGGCGCCGCCCATCGCGGCGCCGGCCACGGCCGCGCGCTGGTGCAGGCGGTGGCGCGAGAAGCCGTGGCGCGCGGGCTGAAGCGCGTCGACTGGACGGCAGATGCCGGCAAGCCGGAGCTTCTCGCGTTCTACGAGGGACTCGGCGCGGCACAGAAGCCCGACAAAGTGTTCTTCCGGCTCGACGGAGAGGCGCTGATGACGCTCGGCGGACCGGAGTGAGGCTAGGAGCGGAGCGGCAATCCCGATGAACGCGGGGGACAGGGCACCGTCTCGTCCGACGTCAGGTCGTCGATCCTGTCCGCATGGGCCGGAACGCCACCAGAACCCGGCCCGCCTCGTCCAGCAACCGTCTCGTCTCCGCTAGGGTATCCTGCAGGGCGGCCCCCTGCTCCTGCAGGGCCATCTGCAAGGCGTGGGAGCGTAACAGCGCCTGTGCCGCCGCGTCGCGCCGTCCTCTCAACTCGTCCGCGATCCGCTGCGTGTCGACCGAGGTCGGCGGGAGCGTCGACGTCCGCCCACGGCCCAGGTACTCGGCGAACGGCAGATCGAGCAGGGTCTTTCCGGCGGCGTTCGCGATCTTGAACCCGTACTGCCAGGGATTGGCCTTCTGCCGCGGCAGATCGACAGTCATCGCCCCGATCGTGTCGAGGACATCGAGGTAAGCCGCCTCCAGGCTGTCGAATTCGGACCCGACCTCGTCTTCGTTCAATCCGTTCGGGGTCCGCAGGTGGAAGTAGAAATGCGGCATGGGAGAGCATCCGCTCGCACCAGAATTCGCCGATCCGACGACTGACCGTGCGATGAAGATCTATGTCACGGGCCACGCCTCGGGCCAACGCGGAAAAAGGGCCTAACCGGCTAAATTGCGCTCAGTACAGCAGCGGAGGCCTGCGATCGACGAATGCGGAGTTCGGCCGATCGCATCCCCTGGCGGCTGCGCAGACCCTGGGGTCAACCGTTCGGGTGTCCTCGATCGGCGAGAGCGGCCCGCTTGTCCGGGGCGCGGCTCCGGCTGCACGGATCGGCCTGCCGCACACGCCTCCGGACCGCCGGACGCCGCGTTGCCGCCGCCCGCGCCCGGGTCTAAACTCTTCCGATGGACGAGAGCGATGCCCTCCTCGCCGCACTCCACCGGACGGCCGAGCCCGCGGCGGCCCGGGCCGTGGAGCACCTGCTCCGGCACGGAGCCGATGCGGAGCTGGCACGGATCAACGCCGTGCATCTCGCGGCGGAATCAGGTCTCGACGACGAGCCGGTGATCGCCGCGCTCCTGCACGGCGCGCGGCTCGGCCTCCTCGAGATGGCCTGGAACGTGCTGTGCCCGAGCTGCGGCGGCGTGATCGAGGCGCCGGCGAGCCTGCGCGGCGTCCGGTCGTCCGGCTATCACTGCGCCTTCTGCGCCCTCGACAGCGAGCCGGTCCTCGACGACACGGTGGAGGTGACGTTCACGGTGAGCCCGCGGATCCGGCGCATCGCCGCGCACGATCCCGACGGGCTCGGCTTCTGGGATTACCAGCGCCAGGTCTTCTTCGGTTCCGGCCTCGCCTTTCCGGAGCCGGCGGACCTCGCCGCGCTGGCGCAGCGGGCGCTCGTCGAAACGGTCGAGCTGCGCGCCGGCGAGCGGATGATCCTGGCGTTGCAGCTCGGGCCCGAGCCGCTGATCGTGCTCGATCCCGTCACCCACGCTGCCCACAACCTCGCGGTCGAGGGCGAGCCGACGCAGGAGCGCCAGGACCTCGCCCTGGTCTTCGACGCCGCAAGGGCGAGCGCCGGGTACAGCACCGTCCGGCCCGGCCCCTTGCGCCTCTCCCTCGACAACCGGACCGGCGGGCGGGTGCTGCCGGCGGTCTTCCGCGTCGGGCCGGATCTCGAGGCGCTGCTCGGTGGGCGGAGGCCTTTCCTCACCGCCAAGCGGCTCCTCAGCAACCAGACCTTCCGCGATCTCTACCGCACCGACACGCTCGACATCGACCAGCGGCTCAAGATCCTGAGCCTGACCTTCCTGTTCACCGACCTGAAGGGCTCGACCGAGCTCTACGCCCGGGTCGGCGACCTCGTCGCCTACGACCTGGTGCGGGCGCATTTCCGCATCCTGCACGAGATCGTCGCCGCCGAGGGCGGGGCGGTGGTCAAGACGATCGGCGACGCCGTGATGGCGACCTTCCCTGCACCGCACCGGGCGGTGGCGGCGGCGCTCCGCATGCGGGCGGCGATGCAGGCCCTGAACGCCGAGCGCGGGGCCGACGATCTCGTGCTCAAGATCGGGCTGCACGAGGGGCCGTGCCTCGCGGTGAGCCTCAACGACCGCCAGGATTATTTCGGGCAGACCGTGAACGTGGCGGCGCGGGTGCAGCAGCTGGCGGCGGCCGGCGGCATCTTCGCCACCGACGCTGTCCTGCGCCACGCGGAGGCCGCGCGCTGCCTGACCGAGAACGGCATCACGGCCCGGGCCGAGCTGCGGAGCTTGCGCGGAATCGGCGAGCCGGTGCCGGTGCAGGAACTCATTTGAGACGCGTCACCTGAGGTCCGGCGGGACGCCGTGATCGATCAGCCCGAGGCGCGGCACCACCGTGCCGGGGCGCAAGATCGCGCCGGGGGCCACGACGGCATTCGCCCCGAGCCGCGCCCCGTCGCCGACGAGGGCGCCGAACTTAGGCAGGCCCGTCTCGATCACGTCACCCTCGTGCCGGAACGCCACCGTGGCGCCGGGCCACTCGTTGCGATGGTTGGCGATGACCGCCCCGGCCTCGAGGTTGACGCCCCGGCCGATCACGCTCTCGCCGACGAAGTTGAGATGGGCGAGCGCCGTGCCGGCGAACAGGAACGAGGCCTTGAGCTCCGCGCCCGGCCCGATCGTGCAGGCCTCCTCCAGCCAGGCGCCGCCCCGCAGGGTCGCGCCGTGGCCGATGAAACAGCGCGGCCCGACGACGAGCGGGCCCTTGAGCACCGCGCCGGGCTCGATTCGGGCGCTGCGATGCACCGCGACCTCGTCGGCGACGCAGAAATCCGCGCCGAGCCGGTCGAGGAGCCGGCGGACGACCGCCGGTGCCGCCGCGGTGAGCGCCCAGGGCGTCTCGTTCACGAGATCGGCGAGGGCGCACTCCGAAAAGGCTGGGATGTGGCGGAGGAGCAGGCTCATGGCGGTCCCGGCCGAATGGCGTCAGGTCAGGGTCAGTCGCAGACGCGGACCCGGCGGATGTAGACGTCGCCGAATTCGTCCACCATCCGGCGGCGGACGGTGTAGCAATCCGGGCCGTAGGCCGGGGCGTAGCCGCCATAGACCGGCGTGTAGCCGTAGGCCGGGGCGGGGGCATAGCCGTAGCCGTAGGCCGGGCGCGCGCCGGCGGCGATCGCGCTGCCGAGGGCGAGGCCGCCGACCGCGCCGAGGGCGAAGGCCGGTCCGGCCCGCCAGCGCGCCTCGGCCGGCGCGGCGCCGGCCAGGGTCACGCTCGCCAAGGTCGCCGCGGCCACGCAGACGGATGCGATGCGCTTCATGGCAGATCCCCATGACGTTGGAAGGTGAGGACGATGTCCCGAGCAACCCGGAGCCGATCGCGGCTCGTCCGTGCTCGATGTCCTCAAATTCGCACCGTCACGCTGAATGCCGGCTGAAGCTTGGGCGCAGGATTCCTTCAGGCTGACGCGCGAGCAGGCTCAGGTCGCGTCGGCGGCGGGCTTCGCCTGGACGATGCGGTGGCCCGAGACCTCGGCGCCGGCCTCCGGGGCGAGGCGGCGGAACGAGAAGGTCGAGAGCCCGGAGACGATCGCCACCGCCAGGAAGGCGGGCCAGAAATCCTCCGCCCGGATCTCGGTGCGGCCGTGCCACTCGGCGGCCGACTGGAGCGCGAAGGCCCCGAAGGCGACCCCGATGCTCAAGGACAGTTGCTGCGCCACGCTGGCGAGGCTCGTCGCCGCGCTCATGTCGCGCGGATCGACGTCGGCATAGGCGATGGCGTTGACGGCGGTGAATTGCAGCGAGCGGAAGCAGCCGCCGATCAGCAGCACCGCGATGATGAGGGCGTGCGGCGTGCCCGCGGTGAACAGGCCGTTGAGCGCGAGCAGGCCGGCGGCCACCACCGCGTTGAGGGTCAGCACCGCCCGGAAGCCGAAGGCGCGCAGGATGCGGGCGGCGATGGTCTTCATGAACAGCGCGCCGGCGGCGGCCGCGAAGGTGATGAGGCCGGAATGCAGCGGGTCGAGCCCGAAGCCGAGTTGCAGCATCAGGGGCAGCAGGAAGGGGATCGCCCCTGTGCCGATGCGAAACAGGCTGCCGCCGAGCACCGCCGCCCGGAAGGTCGGGTAGCCGAGGAGGTCGAGGCGGATCACCGGATGCGCGACCCGGCGGCTATGGGCGAGGTAGAGCCCGCATAGGATGAGGCCGGCGCCGGTGCAGGCCCAGGACAAAGCCTCCGGCAGGAGGTGGCGCCCGCTCGAGGCCAGGCCCAGCATCAGGCTCGCGAGCCCGACGCCCGACAGCACGAAGCCGACGAGGTCGAGAGGCGGGCGCGCCTCTTCCTTGATGTCCTGGAAGTAGCGGGTGGCGAGCAGGATGCCGGCGAGCCCGATCGGCAGGTTGATGAAGAAGATCCAGCGCCAGTGCAGCGTCGTGGTGATGAGGCCGCCGAGCGGCGGACCGATCACCGGGCCGACGAGGGCCGGGATGGTCAGCGTCGCGAGCGCCTGGACCAATTCGCCCTTCGGCACGCTACGCAGGAGCACGAGGCGCCCGACAGGCACCATCATCGCCCCGCCCATGCCCTGCAGGAAGCGGGCGGCGACGAACCAGCCCAGCGAATGCGCCGCCGCGCAGGCGAGCGAGCCGGCCATGAACACCGCGAGCGCCCAGCGGAACACCGTGCGGGCGCCGTAGCGGTCGGCGGCCCAGCCGCTGATCGGAATGAAGATCGCCAGGCTGACGAGGTAGGAGGTGAGCGCCAGCTTCAGGGCGATCGGGTCCTCGCCCATATCCGCGGCGATCGCCGGCAGCGACGTCGCGAGCACGGTCGAGTCCGTGTTCTCCATGAACAGGGCCGTGGCGACGACGAGAGGAACGATCCTGGCTTGGCGCATGGCGCCGTATCTAGCGCACGGTCACCATACCGGAAGCGCGAATCGGCGGGGGCTCGTCCGCGCGGCGCGCGGGGATGGGTGGCTTAACCCTCGATTTTACCCGGGTGTTATTGAAAGTAATTTTTATCCGGGTAAAAAGGCGTTGCACATCGAGCCGGGAGTTTCACCATGGGCGAGTCCTTTACCTACACCGCTTTCGAGGGTGGCCGACATCTGGCCACCGGCCCGGCCGCCGTCGTGGCCCTGGCGGTCAAACAAGCGGTCGCGCGGGGAGCCAGCCCGCTCGTCTTCGACGACAGCTCCGGTCGGCAGATCGACTTCGACCTGCGCGGCAGCGACTCCGAGGTGACGGCGCGGCTGGAGCCACCTGCCCGCGCGGCGGGACGCCCGAAGCTCGGGGTCGTCGCCCGCGAGGTCACCCTTCTGCCGAGGCACTGGGACTGGCTCGCCGCCCAACCCGGCGGCGCCTCGGTCGCCCTGCGCAAGCTCGTCGAGGCGGCCCGCAATGCCGGCGCGGGCGGGGAGCGGCAGCGCCTGGCTCAAGAAGCGGCAGACCGCTTCATGGGGGCGATGCTCGGCGACGCCCCCGGCTACGAGGAGGCGTCCCGCGCCCTCTACGCGGGCGATGCGGATCGCTTCCGAACCTTGAGCGAGGACTGGCCGGTGGATCTGCGCGACCATGCCCGCGGCCTGGCCGGTCCGGCCTTCGAGGCAATGTAGGCCTCACCCGCCGGCCGGATCCTGCCCATTTCCTCCAGGATGGGCTTGGAGGAGATGGGCTTGGAGGAAACGAGCCCGCCTCGGCGCCTCACTCCGCCGCGCGCCGGGGCGTCGAGACCTCCGCCACCGGCAGGGGGCCGTCGTCGGTCAGGGTCACGAAACGCCTTCCGTCATAGGCGAGGAGCGCCCCGGTCTCGATCTCGAAGAACCACCCGTGCAGCGAGAGCCCGCCCTTGGCGAGCGCCGCCGCCACGCTCGGATGGGTGCGCAGATGGGCGAGTTGCACCACCACGTTCTCGAGGGCGAGCGCCCGCAGGCGGTCCGTCGGGTCGATGTCGTCCGGATAGGCCTCGCAGACGATGCGCTCGGCGGCATGGCTGTGGCGCAGCCAGGCGGCGACGTTCGGCATCGCGGCGAGCGCGCCGGGCTGCATCAGCCCCTTCATGGCGCCGCAATCCGAGTGGCCGCAGACCACGATGTCGCGCACGCCGAGCGCCACCACCGCATACTCGATCGCCGAGGAGACGCCGCCGTTCATCTGCGAGAAGGGCGGCACGATGTTGCCGGCGTTGCGGCAGACGAACAGCTCGCCGGGGCCGGCCTGGGTGATGTGCTCGGGCGCGACCCGGGAATCGGCGCAGGCGATGATCAGGGCCTTCGGCTGCTGCCCGTCGCGCACGAGGCGCTCGTACATCCGCTGCTGGCCGGGGAAGACGCTGCCGCGGAAGGTGGAGATGCCCTGGATGATGCTGCTATCCACGGGGGGTCCTTAGATTGAAGAGGATATGAAGCTTTGCCGATCGAGCGCCTTCCTCCTGGGGAGGAGAGGCGGGACCTTACCGGCCGACCGCCCATCGGCCGCGCTCCACCCCGTTGCCCCGCTCCGCCACCATCGGCTGGCCCTGGATCTGCCCGGTGCCCGCCCGCTGCGACAGGTGCGAGCGGGGATCGTGGTAGGGATCGGAGACGTAGCTGCTCATGAAGCCGCCGCCGGCGGCCTGGCGGCTGCCCTCGCCGCCTTCGGCTTGCGCGGCGGCCGGCAGCATCAGGGCAGAGGCCAGGACGGTCATGACGACGATCGTCTTCATTGAGTGATCCTCTCTCGATCGAATATTTTTATAGACCAAACCGATCCGGTCCGGCGATGAACAGGAGGATGATTGAAGAAATCATCTTGCGATGTGCGGCCACGCACCCAAGGAAACTCCGAACAATAATCCCGCCTGCGATGCGGCCGCGTGCGGTTCCGCACGTCTGTGCTGGGTAAAGACACTCTCACGGCGGATGACCCGGGGCGCGGGCCCGTCCGCCCGCCCGGCTTGACCGCTCCGGCCCGCGCGGCCCATACCTCGCGCAACATCGAGGAGGCCCATGGTCACCATCGCGAGACGGCCCCCGGGCCTGCCCCCGCGCACCGGACCGGCGCGGCCCAAAGGCGCCCCCCTCTCCGGCGCCCCCTCCCCCCGGTCCCGTCGCCCGCTCTGATGGACCGCGATCCGATCGTCTTCGCCTGGCGCGCCGCCAAGCGCCGGCACGCCGCCGCCATCGCGGTCGCCCTCGGGCTCGGCGGCCCGCTGGTCGGGCTCGGGCTCCTCGCCCTGCGCGACCTCGTCGACGAGCTGCTGGCGCTCGCCGAGCCGGGACGCGGGCCGATCCACTTCCTCCACCTCGTGGTGCCGCTGCCGGAGCGCTGGGGCGGCCACGGCCTGGTGCTGGTGCGCGGCTGGCCGCTGCCGGAGAGCGCGCTCACCCTGTGGGCGCTGGGCTGCCTGATCGGCGTCGCCCTGGGTCTCGCCCTCCTCGGCTGGGGCGTGGCACGGCTCTGCGTGACGGCGCAGGGAGAGGCGGTGCGCCACCTGCGGGAACTCGCCGAGGACGCGATCCTGCGCTCGGGGCCGGCCGCCCGCGACGACGCGCGGGCGCTGGCCGGCCAGGTCGGGGCGGCGATCCGCGCCGCGGACGGGCTGCTCGCCGTCGGCATCCTGGTCCCGGCGCTGGCGGCCGGCGCCGTGCTGGTGGCGCTGGCGGTCGCGGCCGCCGTGGCGCCGCGCCTCGTCGCGGTGGCGGGCATCAGCCTCGTGGCGGCGGCGCTGGCGCGCCAGCTCCTCATCGCCCGCACCGAGCGCCGCGACGACCAGCGCCGCCTGGAGGGCGCCGCCCTGGAGCGCGGCCTCACCGACCTGGTGCGGCGCCTGCCGGCGGTGCGGGCCCACGGCACCACCGCCTTCGAGCATGCCCGCCTCGGCCACGTCGCCGAGCGGGCCCGCCGGGCGCTGACCGCGACCGAGGACGAGCTCTCCCGCGCCCGCGCCCCGGCGCTGGCCA
This sequence comes from Methylobacterium sp. EM32, assembly GCF_040593685.1. Taxonomy (NCBI): domain Bacteria; kingdom Pseudomonadati; phylum Pseudomonadota; class Alphaproteobacteria; order Hyphomicrobiales; family Methylobacteriaceae; genus Methylobacterium; species Methylobacterium sp. EM32. The sequence goes on from NZ_JBEXZS010000016.1 coordinate 9,163, forward strand.
TCACGGTGCTGGTGCCGACGATCGTGCTCGCCGCGGCCCTCTGGCAGGGGCCGAATCCGGCGGCTCCCGTGAGCGCCGGCGGCCTGTCGGCGGTGCTGGGCGCGCTGGCCGTGGCATCGAGCGCCGTCGCCGCCTTCCTGCGCCAGAACCGGCGGCGGCGCGCCGCCCTGCCGGCCTTCCGGGAGATCGCCCGCGCCACCGCCTCGCTCGAGGCCCGCGCCCGGGCGCCGCGCCGGCTGCGCAGCCAGTCCGAGAGCCTGCCCGACGGCGGGCCGATCGTGCTCGCCAATGTCGCGGCCTACGATCCGGCCTCGGGCGAGCGGCTGATCGGCCTCGACCTCACCGTGCCGATGCCGGGCCACGTCGCGATCCTCGGCGACCGCGGCAGCGGCGGGCGGGTGCTGGCGGCGCTGATCGCCGGCCAGCTCGAACCCACCGCCGGGGCGGTCACCTATGCGGGCATCGACCTGCGCTCGGTCGAGCCGGCGGAGCGGGCCCGGCGCATCGCCTATGCGGGGGCCGAACCGGTGCTGATGGCCGGCACGCTCCTGCAGAACCTGCTCTACGGCGATCCGGCCTTCGCCGACGGATCGAGTCCGGACGCCAGCACGCCGCATGCCGGCGAACTGGAGGAGCGGCTGGTCGAGGCCCTGGCGGTCACCGGGCTCGACCGGCTGGTCTATGGCCGGGGCCTCGCCAGCGTGCTGCCGCGCCGACTCGACGCGGCGACCGCAACGGCGATCGTCGAGACGCGGGACGCCCTGCGCGCCGCGCTGACGGCGGACCACGCCGCCCACCTGATCGAGCCGTTCGACCCCGCCCGCTACAACCGCCAGGCGACGGTGGGCGAGAACATCCTGTTCGGGGCGCCGGTCGGCTCGGCCTTCTCGGAGGCGCGCCTCGCCGGCCATCCCTTCACCCGGGCGGTGCTGGAGGCCGAGGGCCTGACCCGGCCGATGACCGAGATGGGGCTCGCCATCGCCCGGGCCACCGTCGAGATCTTCTCCGACCTGCCGGACGACCACCCGCTCTTCGATGCCTTCTCGCTCTTCCCGGCCCGGGAGCGCGGCTTCTTCGAGGACCTGGTGGCGCGCCAGCCCGAGGCCTCCGGCTGGCGCCGCGGCCCCGCCGGCCAGCGCGACCGCGCCCGGCTGATCGGCCTGTGCCTGCGCTACAGCGAGACCCGGCACCGCTTCGGCCTGATCGACGAGGCGATGGAGGCGCGGCTCGTGGCGGCCAGGCGCACCTTCGCGGCGCTGCTGCCGGCCTCGCTCCAGGGCTCGGTGGAGTTCTACGACCCCGGCAAGGTCACCGCCGCGGCGAGCCTGGAGGAGAACCTGCTGTTCGGCCGCATCGCCGGCGCCGAGGCCGGGGCCGGGGCGCGGGTGCGCAGCCTGATGCAGGCGGTCCTGCGCGAGCGCGGCCTGGAGCGCAGCGTCTACCGTTTCGGCCTCGCCAGCCAGGTCGATCCGCGGGCGGCCGACAGCGGCTTAGGGGGGCGCGACGGCTTCACGCCGTCCGAGCGCATGGCGATCGACCTCGCCCGCTGCCTGGTGCGCCGGCCCGACATCCTGGTGGTGGGCCTCACTCTCGACGACCGCGGCGCGCCCGAGATCATGGCGGGGATCGCGCGGCTGCGGGCGGCCCGGGCCGGGCGCGGCCTCGTGGTCTGCCTGCCGGACGAGTGCCGGCCGGATCCGGACGCACCCTTCGACCTCGTGCTGCGGGCCGAGCGCAACACGGTGGTACCGGCCGGCCACACCGATCCTTCGGCGTCCCCCCCCGAGGTGGGACTTCCCGCGACGGCTGCGCTCGGGCAGGATGCTGCTCAATCCACAGGGCCGGTGCGCGAGCACACCCGCTTAACGACAGATTAGGCCGTCCGAGGGAACCTTCGTCTTGCGCTCATCGTTCGTGAGGCACATCTCTCGTGCACAGCCCACCATAGTGTCTTGCCGGACCGTCCGGCCGGAGCATCCGCCATGTGCGTCATCGCACATCCAACCCAGACAACCCCCATCACGGTCGCCGGCATGACAACGAGGGGTCCTCTCATGGAAGCCGGTCTGACGCTCCGGTTCTGGGGCGTCAGGGGGTCGACCTGTGCCTCCGGTCCGGAATTCGTGGAATTCGGCGGGCACACCCCCTGCGTCGAGGTCCGCTGCGGCGAGCGGCTGTTCGTGATCGATGCCGGCACCGGCATCAACGCGTTCGGCGCGCATCACCGCGACCGGCTGCCCCAGCGGGTCGACCTGCTCCTGAGCCACCTCCACCTCGACCATGTCGGCGGCCTGCCGTTCATGAAGCCGGCGGTGCTGGACCCCTCGCGCGAGATCCACACCTGGTGCGGCAACCTCGACGGCGCGAGCGCCGCCGAGCCCCTCGGCCGGCTGTTCTCGCCGCCGCTCTTCCCGATCACCCTCGACGTGCTGCCCGCCCGCTTCGTCCATCACGGCTTCAAGGCCGGCGAGAGCCTGACCTTCCCGGACGGCGCCGTCGTCGACACCATCCCCCTCGAGCATCCCCAGGGCGCCACCGGCTACCGTTTCCGCCACGGCGGCCGCAGCGCCTGCTACATCAGCGACCTGGAGCATTCCGAGCCCTGGCCCGATCCGGCCCTGCTCGACTTCGTGCGCGGCACCGACCTGGTGATCTACGACGGCATGTTCACGCAGGGCGAGTACCCGGCCTGCCGCGGCTGGGGCCACTCGACCTGGCAGAAGGGCGTCGAGCTGTGCCGCGCCGGCGGTGTCGGGCGCCTCGCCATCGTGCACCTCTATCCCCAGCACACCGACGCGCTGCTGCGCGACCTCGAGGGCCAGATGCAGGCCGACATGCCCGGCGCCTTCGTCGCCCGCGAGCGCCAGGAGATCACCTTCGCGGCGGTCGCGGCGGAAAGTTCGCGGCGCCGGCGGGTCGCGCGGGTCGCGGCCGTCGCTTAAGCAGATTTCGCAAAAGTGGCCGCCGGTTTTGCGACAAAAACCTGCGACAAAACAAGACGCTAAGCGGACGAAGCGTTGGCCTGCCAACGCAAGTCTGCTTAGAACGCCGCGGCGGCCCAGCCCGAGAGCAGCCCGGCGCCGAGCACCAGCACGAAGGCGGCGGCCCACAATTCGAGCACGCCGACCGCGATCGCCCCGCCCTGCCCGCGGCCGCCGGCGAGCCGGAGCGCCAGCGCCTTGGCGAAGACCGCGAGCGCCGCCAGAACCCCGGTGGTGAGCGCGGTGCCGAGCGCCATCGCGAGCGTCGCGGCGACGCCGGCCCACAGGATGCCCTGCGACAGGGCGAAGACCAGCACCAGGACCGCGCCGGCGCAGGGCCGGGTTCCGGCGGCCAGCACCACGCCGGCCTGCTCGCGCCAGCCCGCCAGACGTTCCACCCTGCTCCCGTCGGCGAGGCCCGCATGGCCGCAATCGGGCCCGCAGGCCGGCCCGGCCTCGCGGTTGAGAAGCCGGGCGAGCTGCCCGGCCTTGCGCCAGGTCACCGCCGCCCCGAGGAACGCCACGCAGGCGAAGCCCGCGGTCTCGATCACCGTGCCGGCCTGGTTGAGGCCGGCGGCGGTCAGGCGCAGCAGCACCGCGCCGCCGCCGACCAGCGCCAGGGCGACCACCGCCTGGAGGAGCGCCGCGAGCAGACTCAAGATGAAGCCGCGCTTCAGGGCGCGCTCGCCGGCCATCAGGTAGCCGGCGATCACCGCCTTGCCGTGGCCGGGCCCGGCGGCGTGCAGCACCCCGTAGGTGAAACCGAGGCCGATCAGGGTCAGGGTTCCGTCGCGCCCGGCCTTGACCGCCGACACCGCCGCCTGGAGCGCCCGGGAGAAGCCGGCCTGCATCGCGAGCAGCCAGGCGCCGAGGCTGGTGGCGCCGGTGGGCGCCGCCTCGCGAAAGCCGATGCCGAAGGGCGAGCGCGGCGGCGCCCGGAAGCCCGGCGCCAGGAGCCCGAGCAGGCCTGCGAGCACGAGGGCGGCGGCCAGGACCGCGAGCGCCGCCAGCCCTAAGCGCTGCAGGCTCCGGGAGGGCGGCGTGAGGCTGAGCGCGCTCAGCATGCGACGACGATCCGGTTGGCGAACTGCACCCCGTAGGTCGAGGCGGCGGTCATCGCCTCGAAGAACGCCTCCGACATGCCGGTCGCGGCGGGCGCCGGCGCGGCGCTCTTCGGCCGGTGGGCGGTGGCGCGGCAAGCGGACGGGGCGCCCTTGAGCGTCGCGAAGCCGTCGCCGTCGGCGAGGCTGAAGGCGACGAAGTAGGTCGGGTCGAAGACCTCGAGCGAGGCGGTCCCGGCGACCGGCGCCTTGAGCGGCAGGGTGAAGCGCAAGGTAAGCTGCCCGTCGGCGAAGGTCATCGCCGGATCGGCCGCCTTGCCGAGTTCCTGCTTGTGCCCGTTGATCTTCAGGAGCGTGAAATAGCCCTGCTCGTCGAGGTTCTCGGCATTGTCGCGGGCGAGCGCCGCCAGGGCCGCCGGGTTCACCGGCCCGGTCGGCGACTGGCCGAGGCCCTGGACCGCGAAGGCGGAATAGGTCGGGTCGAAGGTCCAGGCGTGGCGCACCGCCCGCAACGCCCCGTCCGGCCCGTAATCGAGCTCGGCCTTCGTGGTGATCCAGACATGCGGATGCGCGAGCGCCGGCGTCGCAGCCGTGAGCGCGGCCGCAGAGGCGAGGAATGCGAGGAGCGGGAGGCGATACGGGCGCGGCATGACGCTTCGTCCTTCGGCGGTGCTCGCCCCTCGTGGTGAACCGATGATGACGCGCGGCGCCGTCCGGTGCGCACTGGTCCCGCCGCATTGCGGCGGGAGCGGGGCGGGCGGCGCCGGTTTGCCCCTCCCCGCCTCTTCTGCCACTCCAGGCCGCACCACACTCGCAGGAGCGCCCCGGCATGAAGGATTTTCCGGCCGCCTACCAGGTCAGCGAGGGCTCGGCCCTGTCGGTCGACCGGCCGTTCTACGAGCGGATCGCCGCCGAGACCGGCGGGCGCACCCTCGTCGACGCGTTCACCATCCCGATCCGCACCGGGCGGGCCTGGAGCGTACCGGCAGGCCACGTCTTCCGGATCGTGGCGCCCGAGGGCCCGCAGGTCGGCGACCTCAACATCTGGAACCGGCACGACCCGCGCGAGCGGCTGTGGGCGGCGCGCACCCGCCAGCTCCAGGGCGCCCACGTCACCACCTTCGACCGGCTGTGGTCGACCCTGCCGTTCCTGCGTCCGCTGGTCACGATCACGGCCGATTCCCTCGCCCATTACGGCACCGACGAGTATGGCGGCCGGGTCCACGACCTGCTCGGCACCCGCTGCGACCCCTACGTCAACAAGCTGCTCACCGGACAGGATTTCCATTTCCACTGCCACTCGAACCTCGTCCGCGCGGTGATGCCGTTCGGCCTGACCGAGTTCGACGTGCACGACGTGCTCAACGTCTTCCAGGTCACCGGTCTCAACCACGACGATATGTACTTCATGCGCGACTGCCCGGCGCAGGCCGGCGACTTCCTCGAGTTCTTCGCGGAGATCGACCTGCTCTGCGCCCTCTCGACCTGCCCGGGCGGCGACCTCTCGGTGCCGCTCTGGGGACCCGACGCCCGCGACCCGATCGACGTCTGTCGGCCCTTGGGCGTCGAGATCTACCGGCTGGCGCCGGAACTGACGGAGGGCTGGCAGAGCCCGGCCGTCGCCCCCTATCGCGGCCAGCACGGGCTGCAGCCCGAGAAGGGCTGGTGGGACAAGGCTTAGATCTCAGCATCATTCGCCGAAGCGGTCACCGGTTCGGCCGCGAAAATGATGCAAAAACAAGGAGCTAAGCAGAGTTTCTCGTAACCGGGGCAAATTTGCGGGTTTTGGGTTTGCTCCGGCTGTCCCGATGTGATTCATCATTGGCATGGCGCAGCCTGATCCCGCTTCGGTCGAGAC
>NZ_JBEXZS010000208.1:0-3880 GCF_040593685.1 Methylobacterium sp. EM32
CCTCTGCGGGTACTGATTTCAACCTTAGATTCGGCTTGGCCGCGCACTGCACGGCGTTTTCCGGCGAACGAATCAAATCCGTTAAGGCCGTAGCCCCTCTGCGGGGGAGGGTGCCCGGCGGAGCCGGGCGGGAGAGGGGCAGCGCGACGTTGAAGGACGTGGCCACGTCATCATGGTCGCGACATCTCCGGAAGCGGCTTCCCCTCTCCCGGCCCCCTCCGGGGGCCACCCTCCCCCCGCAGAGGGGGGAGGGAAAAGCATGCGCCACTCCTTTCCCCGGACAGCCCTGCCGCAGGCGGGGAGAGGAGAGATCCTGCGCCTCTTCTTTCACCGGAAGCCTTGAACAGGCGGGGCACTTGCCCCGCCCGACATCCGGTCCCTCAGAAGAACCCGAGCTTCTTCACCGAGTAGCTGACCAGCAGGTTCTTGGTCTGCTGGTAGTGGTCGAGCATCATCTTGTGGGTCTCGCGGCCGATGCCCGACTGCTTGTAGCCGCCGAAGGCCGCGTGGGCCGGGTAGGCGTGATAGCAGTTGGTCCAGACGCGGCCGGCCTGGATCGCCCGGCCGAAGCGATAGGCGCGGGTGCCGTCGCGGGTCCACACGCCGGCGCCGAGGCCGTAGAGGGTGTCGTTGGCGATCGAGAGCGCCTCCGCGTCGTCCTTGAAGGTCGTGACCGACAGGACGGGCCCAAAAATCTCCTCCTGGAAGATGCGCATCCGGTTGTGGCCGCGGAACACCGTCGGCTGCATGTAGTAGCCGCCGGCCAACTCGCCCTCCTTCACGGCGCGCGCGCCGCCCGTGAGGCATTCGGCGCCCTCCTGGCGGCCAATATCGACGTAGCTGAGAATCTTCTCCAGCTGCTCGGAGGAGGCCTGGGCGCCGATCATCGTCGCGGGATCGAGCGGCGAGCCCTGGACGATCGCCTCGACGCGCCGGATCGCCCGCTCCATGAAGCGGTCGTAGATCGATTCGTGGACCAGCGCCCGGCTCGGGCAGGTGCAGACCTCGCCCTGGTTGAGGGCGAACATCGTGAAGCCCTCGAGCGCCTTGTCGAGGAAGTCGTCGTCCTCCGCGGCCACATCCGAGAAGAAGATGTTCGGCGACTTGCCGCCGAGCTCCAGCGTCACCGGGATCAGGTTCTGCGAGGCGTATTGCATGATCAGCCGGCCGGTCGTGGTCTCGCCGGTGAAGGCGATCTTGGCGATGCGGGGCGAGGAGGCGAGCGGCTTGCCGGCTTCGAGCCCGAAGCCGTTGACGATGTTGAGCACGCCCGGGGGCAGCAGGTCGCCGATCAGCTCGGCGAGCAGCAGCACCGAGGCCGGGGTCTGCTCGGCGGGCTTGAGCACCACGCAATTGCCGGCGGCGAGCGCGGGCGCGAGCTTCCAGACCGCCATCAGGATCGGGAAGTTCCAGGGGATGATCTGGCCGACGACGCCGAGCGGCTCGTGGAAGTGATACGCCACGGTGTCGTGGTCGATCTCGGAGAGCGAGCCCTCCTGCGCCCGGACGCAGCCGGCGAAATAGCGGAAATGGTCGATGGCGAGCGGGATGTCGGCGTGGGTGGTCTCGCGGATCGGCTTGCCGTTGTCCCAGGTCTCGGCGAGCGCGATCAGGTCGAGATTGTCCTCCATCCGGTCGGCGATCTTGAGCAGGATGCGGGCACGCTCGGCCGGCGCGGTGCGGCCCCAGGATTCTTTGGCGGCGTGGGCGGCGTCGAGCGCGCGCTCGACGTCCTGCGCGTCCGAGCGGGCGACCTCGCAGATCACCCCGCCGGTGATCGGCGAGGTGTTCTCGAAGTAGCGGCCGTTCACCGGCGCCACCCACTCGCCGCCGATGAAGTTGTCGTAGCGGCCCGAGAACGGCGAGGCGGTGCGGGCGTCGGCGAAGAGTTCCGGCTTGTTCATTTGGTTCCTCCCACTCGCCCCGTGACGGGGATGTCCCGGTCCTCGCGGGGCGTGGCGGGAGATCACCCGGCAGCGCGCATGCCAGCCCGGTCCCGGGCCCGGCTCACTCGCCGGCAAGGCTCTGATCGACCTGATCTTTCCCGACGATCCAGCGCGGCCTTCGACCAAAATCCGCCCCCCGCACGCCTGGACCGGGCGCGCGACACCTGCGACACCTGTCGCAAACAGCGACAGGCCGCCGACGCGGCACATGGGAAGGCGAGCCGCGCATGCAGAGCCGCGTGACCACGCCCCGCACCCTGCTCGCCGCCCGGCGGCAGGCCTTCGGGCCGGGGGTGGCGGAGCCGCCGCCGCCGATCCTGCGCTCCTGGGAGCGCTGCGCCGCCCTTGGGCTCGATTTCGGCCAGAAACCCCGGGTCGAGCCGCTGACCTCCGCCGCGTTGCGCGCCGCCTTCGACCGCAGCGAGGCCCTGCGCCGGACCTGCCGGCCCGAGATCGAGGCCCTGCACGCCGAGGCGCAGGCGACCGGCAGCCTGATGATCCTCACCGATGCCGACGGGCTGATCCTCGACACGCTCGGCAGCGATTCCTTCGCCGGCCGCGCCGCGCAGGTGGCGCTCCGCCCCGGCGTACCCTGGAGCGAGAGCCTGACCGGCACCAACGCCATCGGCACCGCGCTGATCGAGCGCCGCCCGGTCGAGGTGCGGGGGGCGGAGCATTATTTCGAGCCGCACCGCATCCTCAGCTGCGCCGCCATGCCGATCCTCGGCCCGGACGGCACGGTGCTGGGCGTCCTCGACCTGACCGGACCGGCGGCGATCCACCAGGGCCACGCCCTCGGCCTCGTCGGGCTCGCGGTCGCGGCCATCGAGCACCGCCTGCTCGCGGCCGTGCCGCCGGGCTGCGAGGTGCTGCGGCTGCACCGCGACCCCGGCCTTCTCGGCACGCCGCGGGAGGGCGTGCTGGTCTTCGAGGGCCGCCGCCTCGTCGGCGCCAACCGGCACGGGCTGGCGCTCCTCGGCCTTGGCTGGGGCGATCTCGGCGCCGAGCAGGCCAGTGGCCATGGCGGCGGCACGGCGCCCGGGCCGCTCGCCTTGCGGGACGAGGCCGGGGCGCCGCTCTACGGCCGGCTCGAGGGCGCACCTACCCCGGTGAGGCGCCGGCCGGCGGCCGAGCCGGCGCGGCCGGATCCCGAGGGACCGATCCTCGATCCCGCCACCCAAAAACTCCTCGCCCGCGCCGTGCGGCTGATCGATGCCGAGATCCCGGTGGTGGTCGAGGGCGAGACCGGCACCGGCAAGGAGGTCTTTGCCCGCGCCGCCCACGCCGCCTGCGCGCGGTCGCAAAAACCCTTCGTGGCGGTGAATTGCGCGGCGCTCCCCGAGACGCTGATCGAGGCCGAGCTGTTCGGCTACGAGCCCGGCGCCTTCACGGGGGCGGCGCGCCACGGCGCCAAGGGCCTGCTGCGCCAAGCCGAGGGCGGCCTGCTGTTCCTCGACGAGATCGGCGACATGCCGCTCTCCCTGCAATCGCGCCTGCTGCGGGCCCTGCAGGAGCGGGAGGTGCTCCCGGTGGGTGGTACCCGACCGGTCCCGGTCGATTTCGCGCTGGTCTGCGCCACCCACCGCGACCTCTCCCGCATGGTCGAGGAGGGCGCCTTCCGGGCCGACCTCTACTACCGAATTGCTCCCTACCGGGTGCGCCTGCCGGCTCTCCGCGAGCGGCCGGACCGTCTCGCCCTGGTGCGGGCTTTGTGGGCCCGGACCGTCGGCCCGTCCCGCGGGGTGAGCCTGTCGCCTCCTTGCGAGACGGCGCTCGCCGAGGCCGACTGGCCCGGCAACCTGCGCCAGCTCGCCGCCTGCCTGAAGGCCTTGGCGGCTTTGGCGGAGGCCGGGGAGAGCCTGGGCCCGGAGGATCTTCCCGACGGGGTGACGGGACGCCGGACCGCCCCCCGCCCCGATTCGGCCCCCTTGCCG
>NZ_JBEXZS010000209.1:0-12920 GCF_040593685.1 Methylobacterium sp. EM32
CCTCTGCGGGTACTGATTTCAACCTTAGATTCGGCTTGGCCGCGCACTGCACGGCGTTTTCCGGCGAACGAATCAAATCCGTTAAGGCCGTAGCCCCGCGGGCGGGGAGAGGGCCGAACCCTCGTTCAGGGGGTTTGGCAAGCCCGAAGGTCGTGGGTGAGGGGGTGTCTCCGCGTGAGACTCCTCCGGAAACACCCCCTCACCCCCGCTCCGGCTTCGCCTCCGCTTGCTGTGTTCCCTGGACGGGAAGACAGCCCTCTCCCCGCCCGCGGGGAGAGGAGAAACCCGGCGCCTCACCGTTTGACGCTGACTGCCACTCTCCTTCGGTAACCCCCGATGACCCAGCACGTCGCTCCCCCGCTCGTCCTGATCCCCGAATCCGCTCCCTTCAGCACCGACCAGCGCGCCTGGCTGTCGGGCTACTTCGCCGCCCTGCTCGGGCCGGCGGTCGAGGGCGCGACCGCGCTTCCGGCCGGCGAGGCGCCCGGCGGTCCGGCCTTGGCCGATAACGGCGACGCGCCCTGGCACGACCCATCGATGGGCCTCGACGACCGCATGACCCTGGCCAAGGACCGATCCGAGCCGCAGAAGCTGATGGCCGCCATGGCCCAGCAGGATTGCGGCCAGTGCGGCTACAACTGCGCCGACTATGCCAACGCCATCTTCCTCAAGAAGGAGGAGCGCCTGAACCTCTGCCAGCCCGGCGGCAAGGAGACGCTCCGGATGCTGAAGAAGCTAGAGGCGGAGTTGGGCACCGCGGCGCCGGCCGGCGCTGCGCCCACCGCCGACGAGTTCCCGAAAGCGGAGGCTCAAGTCGGCCCCTACGGTCTCTGCCGCGAGAACCCGGCCGAGGCGGTCTTCCTCTCGCGCCGCCGCCTCAACGCGCCCGGCGGCGAGAAGGAGACCTGGCACATCGAGATCGATCTCGCCGGCACCGGCATCGACTACGTGGTCGGCGATTCGCTGGGCCTGTTTCCCGCCAACGCTCCGGCTCTCGCCGACGCGGTGATCGCCGAGCTGGGCGCCCGGCCCGAGCGGATCATCGCCACCAAGCTCGGCGAGAAGACGCTGCGCGATCATCTCCTCACCAACTACTCGCTCGGCGGCGCGCCCGACGGGCTGTTCCAGCTCCTCTCGCTCCTCACCTCCGGCGCGCAGCGCAAGAAGGCCCAGGCGCTGAGCGCCGGCGAGGATCCGGACGGCGACGCGGCCTATCTCGACGTGCTCGGCGCCCTCCATAAATTCCCGGGCGCCCGGCCCGACGCCGAGGTCTTCCTGGAGGCCCTCGACGAGCTGCAGCCGCGGCTCTACTCGATCTCGTCCTCGCCCAAGGCCGATCCGGGCCGGGTCTCGCTCACCGTCGACGCGGTGCGCTACAGCCACCGCTCGCGCCTGCGCCTCGGCGTCGCCTCGACCCATCTCGGCGAACGGCTCTCCGAGACCGCTAAGGTGAAGGTGTACCTCCAGAAGGCCCACGGCTTCGGCCTGCCGGAGAACCAGGAGACCCCGGTCATCATGGTCGGCCCGGGCACCGGCATCGCGCCGTTCCGCGCCTTCCTGCGCGAGCGCGCCGCCGTCAAGGCACCCGGCAAGAACTGGCTGTTCTTCGGCCACCAGCGTCAGGCCTCGGACTTCTTCTACCGCGACGAGCTCAACGGCCTGAAGGACCAGGGCGTGCTGACCCGCCTGTCGCTCGCCTGGTCGCGGGACGGGGGCGAGAAGACCTACGTCCAGGACCGCATGCGCGAGAACGGCCGCGAGCTGTGGCGCTGGCTGGAGGAGGGCGCCCATTTCTACGTCTGCGGCGACGCCAAGCGCATGGCCAAGGACGTCGAGCGCGCGATCATCGACGTGGCGGCGACCCATGGCGGCAAGAGCCCGGACGAGGCGGTGGCGTATCTCGCCGCGCTGAAGAAGGCGAACCGGTACCAGGCGGACGTGTACTGAGAGCGGCGCCCGTTCTTCCATCCCACTCACGACCTCATCCTGAGGTGCCGGAGCGAAGCGGAGGCCTCGAAGGAGGCCTCCAGGGATCGCGAGACTTCTGGAGGTCTCCTTCGAGGCTCCGCGATCTTCGATCGCTCCACACCTCAGGATGAGGTTGTAGATTGGAGAGAATAAAATCTATCGAACATGCTTTGATGGCATGTCAATTCAGGCGGTTTCATAGGTCTTGACCATGGTTTTCGACGCTGCCGAGGACAATGCCGATCATATCGCCGTGGCCGAATTCCGACAGCGCCTCGCCGCCGGGGACGAGGAGCTGATCCCGGCCCCGATCGTCGACCGTCTCCTCTCGGGCGAGAGCCGGATGCGCGTCTGGCGCGAGCACCGCGGTCTGAACGCCGCTTCCCTCGCCGAGCAGGCCGGCCTCTCCCAGGCCTTCCTGTCGCAAATCGAGACCGGGAAGCGAGACGGCACGGTCGAGACCTATCGGAAGATCGCGGCGGTCCTCGACGTCAGCCTGGACGATCTCCTCGGATGATCGGCGAGCCGCCGAAGGCACTCGGCGGCTCGAACATTGCTTGTCTGCTCCCCGTCCCCACCCCCGGCGAAAGGCTCTTCCCATGAACCTGCACGTGCCGGCCCTCACCCAAGAGGCCGCCCCCGTCCGGACCACCTGCCCGTATTGCGGCGTCGGCTGCGGCGTGCTCGCCCGGCCGGACGGGCTGGGGGGCGCCAGCGTCGCCGGCGACCCGCAGCACCCAGCGAATTTCGGCCGGCTGTGCTCGAAGGGCTCGGCGCTCGGGGAAACCCTGTCCCTCGACGACCGGCTGATGCACCCGGCCATCGCCGGGCGGCGGGCGAGCTGGGACGAGGCGCTGGATGCCGTCGCCGAGGGCTTCAAGCGCACCATCGCGGCGCACGGGCCGGACTCGGTGGCGTTCTACCTCTCGGGCCAACTCCTGACCGAGGATTACTACGTCGCCAACAAGCTCGCGAAGGGCTTCATCGGCACGCCGCACGTCGACACCAATTCGCGCCTGTGCATGTCGTCCTCGGTGGCGGCCCACCGCCGCGCCTTCGGCTCCGACACCGTGCCCGGCTGCTACGAGGACCTCGACGAGGCCGACCTCCTGGTGCTCGTCGGCTCCAACACCGCCTGGTGCCACCCGATCCTGTTCCGCCGCATGCTCGACGCGCGGGCCAAGCGCGGCACCAGGATCGTGGCGATCGATCCGCGCCGGACCCAGACCGGCGAGGAGGCCGACCTCTTCCTCGGACTCAAGCCCGGCACCGACACCGCCCTGTTCTCCGGGCTGCTGGTCCACCTCGCGGATCACGGCGCCCTCGATCCGCGCTACATCGCCGAGCACACCGCCGGCTTCGAGCCGGCGCTCGAGCGCGCCCGCCAGATCGCCCCGACGATCGCCGCCACCGCCGCGGCGACCGGCCTCGCCGAGGCCGAGGTCGCGACCTTCTTCGAGCTGTTCCGCACCACGCCGCGGGTCGTCACCGCCACCTCGCAGGGCGTGAACCAGTCGGCGCAAGGCACCGACAAGGCCAACGCGATCATCAACTGCCACCTCGCCACCGGCCGCATCGGCAAGCCGGGGATGGGGCCATTCTCCCTCACCGGCCAGCCCAACGCGATGGGCGGGCGCGAGGTCGGCGGGCTCGCCAACATGCTGGCGGCGCACATGCACTTCACCCCCGAGGAGGTGGACCTGGTGCGCCGGTTCTGGAACGCGCCGAACATCATCACTGGCGAGGGGATGAAGGCGGTGGCGTTGTTCGAGGCGATCGAGCGCGGCAAGATCAAGGCGCTGTGGGTGATGGGCACCAACCCCGCCGTCTCGATGCCCCGGGCCGACCGGGTGCGGGCGGCGCTCCAGAAACTCGACACCTACGTGGTCTCCGAGGTGGTGGCCGACACCGACACGGTGCGGGCCCGCAACGCGATCCTGCTGCCGGCGCTCGCCTGGGGCGAGAAGGACGGCACGGTGACCAATTCCGAGCGCCGGATCTCGCGCCAGCGCGCCTTCCTGAAGGCCCCGGGCGAGGCGCGGGCCGATTGGTGGATCATGGCCCAGGTGGGCAAGCGCCTCGGCCACGCCAAGGCCTTCGCCTGGCCGAGTGCCGCCGCGGTGTTCCGCGAGCACGCCGCCCTGTCGGAGTTCGAGAACCGCGGCAGCCGCGACTTCGACCTCGGCGGGCTCTCCGACATCTCGGACGCCGCCTACGACGCCGCCGCGCCGGTGCAATGGCCGCTGACCCGCAAGGGCAAGGCGCCCCAGGCGCGGTTCTTCGCCAATGGCGGCTTCTTCACCCGCGATCGCAAGGCCCGCTTCGTCGCGGTGCAGAAGCCGGTCCTAGCGCAAGCGACTAGCGACGCGCTCCCGTTGCGCCTCAATACCGGCCGGGTGCGCGATCACTGGCACACGCTGACCCGCACGGGGAAGAGCCCGCGCCTCTCGGCCCATCGTGCCGTCCCCTTCGTCGAGGTCCATCCCGACGACGCGGCGGCGGCCGGGCTCGCCGACGGCGACCTCGCCCGGATCCGCACCGCCCATGGCGCCGCGGTGCTGGAGGTGATGGTGACGCCGGGCGCGCAACCCGGCGTGCTGTTCGCCCCGATGCACTGGAGCGAGGCCAACACCTCGGACGGCCGCGTCGGCGCGCTGGCGCAGGGGGCGGTGGACCCGGTCTCGGGCCAGCCCGAATTGAAGGCGACCCCGGCCTCGATCGCCCCCGAGCCCTACCGCTCCCGCGGCTACCTCATCACCCGCGAGAGCGTGGCAGCACCCTTCGGCTGGTGGTGGGCGAGGGCGACGCTGGAAGGCGCGACCGGCCTGATCTTCGCCGCCCAGGACGGCGCGCCCGAGGCCGCCGCCCTGATGCGCGAGCTGTTCCCCGGCGCCACCTTCAGCGAGTACGCCGACCCGGGCCGCGGCCGCTACCGCGCCGCCGCCTTCCGCGACGGGCAGCTCCTCGGCGTGATTGCCCTGGCGCCGGCAGCCGAGCGCCCTACCTGGGACGCCGCCAAGGCGTTCTTCCGCACCCAGGAGCTCTTGGAGCCCTCCGCCCGCCGGGCGCTGATCTCCGGCCGGGCCGAGAGCGCCGGCACCGGGCCGCTGGTCTGCGCCTGCCACACCGTCGGGCTCGACACGATCCGGGCGGCAATCAAGGGCGGGGCGCACGGGGTCGAGGCGGTGGGAGCCGCCTGCAAGGCCGGCACGAATTGCGGCTCGTGCATCCCTGAGATCCGCAAGCTGCTGGCCGCAGAACTTGAGGCCGGGGAACTTGCACCCGCTTCCGCATAGGCGCATCTGATGGCGCAGGATTTCCCGAGACTCGTGTCAGAAGCTTCCTTTCCCATGCGTACGCCCCGCGCTCCCCGCGAGACCCGCTCCCCGGGCCTCGAGCCCCTGGCCGTGCTCCCGGTCTTCGTGACGCTCACGGGCAAGCGCGCTGTTCTGGCCGGGGCCAATGGCGGCGCGGCCTGGAAGGTGAAGCTGCTCGCCGCCGCCGGCGCCCATGTCGATGTGTTTGCCCCCGAACCCACCGACGAGATGCGCGGCGCCCCCGCCGAGGCGGTCGCCGGCAAAGTGGTGCTGCACGAGCGAGACTGGTCGCCGGCCGACCTCGTGGGCGCGGCCTTCGCCATCGCGGCCTTCGAGGACGAGGGCGAGTGCGCGTGCTTCGTCGGCGCGGCCCGCGCCGCGGGCGCCATCGTCAACGCCATCGACCGGCCGCATCTCTGCGACGTCTCGTTCGGCGCCATCGTCAACCGCTCGCCCCTCGTCGTCGGCATCTCGACGGAGGGCGCCGCCCCGGTCTTCGGCCAGACCGTGCGGGCGCGCATCGAGGCGATGCTGCCCGCCGGCTTCAAGGCCTGGGTCGGCGCGGCACGCGACTGGCGCGCCGAGGTGAGCGCGCGCTACCACGCCTTCGGCGAGCGCCGGGCGTTCTGGGAGCGCTTCACGGACCGTGCCTTCGCCGAGCCCGAGCGGGCGCCGGTCCGGGCCGATCTCGACGCGCTCATCGCCGAGAACGACGCCGTGCCGACGGGCGGCAGCGTGGTCCTGGTCGGCGCGGGGCCGGGCGATGCCGAACTCCTGACCCTCAAGGCCCTGCGGGCGCTTCGCAGCGCCGACGTGATCCTCTACGACGACCTCGTCGCCCCGGAGATCCTCGACTACGCCCGGCGCGAGGCGCGCACGATGCTGGTCGGCAAGACCGGCCACGGTCCCTCCTGCCGCCAGGACGACATCAACGCCCTGATGGTGTCGCTGGCGCGGAGCGGCAAGCGGGTGGTGCGGCTCAAATCCGGCGACCCCCTGGTGTTCGGCCGCGCCGGCGAGGAGATCGATGCCTGCCGCGAGGCCGGCATCCCGGTCGCGGTGGTGCCCGGCGTCACGGCGGCACAGGGGGCGGCGGCCTCGCTGGGCATCTCGCTCACCCACCGCGACGCGGCGCGGCGTCTGCAATACGTCACCGGCCACGACCGCCGTGGGGCGTTGCCGGACGACCTGAACTGGAAGGCGCTGGCCGACCCCACCGTGACCACGGTGGTCTACATGCCCAAGCGCACCCTGCGCAGCCTCCTCGCCCAGGCCGTCTCCGAGGGCCTGCCGCCCGGGACCCCGGCGCTGGTGGTGTTCAACGCCACTCGGCCCGATCAGGCGGTGGTGCGGGCTGAGGCCCGCGACCTCGCCGACCGGGTCGAGGCGGCCGGGCTCGAGGGGCCGGCGATCGTGATGGTGGGGGATGCCCTCGGACGGGGCGTGCAGGCGGATCAGGTTCCCGCTATCCCGCCCGCGGTCCTGGAGGCCGTGGAGCGGGCGAGCGTCTGAGCGAGAGCTTGTTTACACTGGCAAGCCGAACTGAAACCCTCGATGTCATCCCGGGGCCGCGCAGCGGAACCCGAGATCCATAACCGCTGAGGTTTCAGGATGAAGCGGAACGTGGTCCGCTCCGTTCGGCATCGTCCGAAGTTGTGGATCCCGGGGTCTCGACCTCGTCGAGCCCTGAGATGACGCTATCGATGGTGATGCTGTCGATCTTCGTTCAGAGCCTATTTGACGTGCGAGGTCTACGTCGCGAAACGCTCTTCCATCCCACCCACGACCTCATCCTGAGGTGGCGCGTAGCGGCCTCGAAGGAGGGCTCCAGAAATCACCGCGATACCTGGAGCCTCCCTCAAGATCAGTCGATTTTCAATCGACCAACACCTCAGGATGAGGTTGTGGGTGGGATAAGATGCTGCCGATAGATCAAACAGGCGCTCAGAGTTTTCAGCTGTTTGTAGTTGCTCCAGATTCGCTCCGCCTGATTGTTGTGCGGTACCACACCTCGACACCTTATCGTGCCGTTAAAGCCGTCCCCACCCCTCGGCGAAGGAGGGGCGGGGACAGCGTTCATAGCAACAGGGGCCAGCTCCCGCGCGGCGTCAGCGCTGTTGCTGCTGCTGCGGTTGCTGCTGGGCCTGCTGCTGCTGGATCAGCGGGGTGATGCGCCGCACCGTCACCCGGCGGTTCTCCCGAGAGGCGCCTTGCGTGTTCACCTTCAGGTACTGCTCGCCGTAGCCCTGCGTGGTCAGGTTCTCGGGCGGCACCTTGAAGTCGCGGGTCAGCACTTCGGCCACCGACTGGGCGCGCCGGTCGGAGAGCGAGAGGTTGTCGACATCGGCACCGACCGCGTCGGTGTAGCCCTCGATCAGAAAAACCTCCTGCGGGTTGTTCTGGACCGCCTGGTTGATCGCCGCCGCGATGGTGGCGAGGCGCTGGGCCTGGTCGGGCGTGACCTCCCACGAGCCGGTGTCGAAGGTGATCGTGTCGATGTCGACGCTGCGCATCCGGGCGCGCAGGGTCGGGCTGTAGCGCACCTGGTCGAGGGTGTAGCGCCGCTCGACCGGAGCGACCGGCGGGGCGGTCAGCGCCTCGTAGATCGCGCCCTGGTCGGCCCGCTCGGCCTCGACCACGTAGCGGTCGCGAGGGATGCGGATGTCGGGCGGCGGCAGCACGACCACGTCCTGCTGGATCGACCGCGGCGGGCCCGCGTAGGAATTGTCGATCAGCACCACCTCGCGCCCGTCCGGACCGCGGCGGTAGCGCCGCAGCAGCCGGCCGTCGTCGTCCACCACCGTGAAGACCTGGTAGCCGCCGGGGCGGTCGATGATCGTCACCGTGTCGCGGCCGCGGCGCTCGACGCGGGCGTCGCGGTCGAGCAGGCGGAAGCGCTCGGTCTCGTCGTGGCGCAGGAAGTAGCGGTCGTCGTCGCGCACGATCACGCGGCCGGGCTCGCGGATGATCAGGCGGCCGTTCTCGTTGTACTCGCGCCGGGCGCGGCGGACGTCGTCATAGCTGCGCACGTCGATGTCGCCGCGGCGGAAGCCGCCCGGGACGTAGTCCGGCGCGTCGCGGCGATAGCCGCCGGGCAGGTCGCCGCGGTCGTCGGGGCCGCGCCGGTCCAAGTCCCGCCGGTCGAAGTCCCGCCGGTCGTCGCCGCGGCGATCGAAGTCGCGGCCGTCGCGGCGGTCGAGGTCGCGACCGTCCCGGCGATCGAGATCGCGCGGGTCCTGATCGCGCGGATCGCGCCGGTCGAAATCGCGGCCGTCGGGCGGCGCGCCGGCCCCGCCGGGCACGAAGGGTCGGCCCGGCACGCCGGGCTGCTGGTTGGGCGGCAGCGGCGCGCCGTTCGGGCCGGCGCCGGGGGCGTCCGGCCGGCCGGGTCCGCGACCCGGGGCGCCGGGCGGCGGCTCGCCGGGCGCCGGCGGCGCCGCGCGGCCCGGGGCAGGGGGCTGGCCGGGAGCGGGTCCTTGACGATCGGGACTTTGACCCGGCGCAGGCGGCTGGCCCGGGCCGCGCTGGCCCGGCCCGTCGGGTCCGCGGCGCTCGTCGCGTCCATCGGGACGGTCGTCGCGGCGATCCGGCCGGGCGTCGGGCACGCGGCGCTCGTCACGTGCATCGGGACGGTCGTCGCGGCGGTCCGGCCGGGCATCGGGGGCAGGGCGCTCCCGCTGGTCGGGACGTGCGGCGGGGCCGCGATCCTGCGGCGGGGCCGGCGGACGGCCGGGCTCCTCGCCGCGCTGGCCGCGCGGCTCCTGACGATCCGGGCGATCCTGCCGATCGGGACGGTCCGGCCGCTCCTGGCGGTCCGGGCGATCGGGCCGATCCGGACGACCCTGCGGCCCGCGCTCCTGCGGTTCGGGCCGCTCCCGCTGCTGGGGTTCGGGCCGCTCGCGGGGCGGCGCCGGGCGCTCGCGCGGCTCCGGCCGCTCGGGACGTTCGCGCTGCGGCTCGGGGCGTTCCTGCCGGGGCTCGGGGCGCTCGCGGGGCTCGGGTCGAGGCGCCTGCCGCTCCTGTCGCGGTTCGGGCCGCTCCTGCCGGGGCTCGGGGCGTTCCTGTCGCGGTTCGGGGCGCTCGCGCGGCTCCGGCCGCTCGGCCGGGCCCCGCTCCGGGCGCGGGCCGCCACCCGGACCGCCGGGGCCGCCATGCCCACGCTCGCCGCCGGGACCCCCGGGACCCCCGGGACCTCCAGGTCCGCCCGGACCACCGGGGCCTCCCGGTCCACCGGGCCCGCGCTCTCCCGGCCCGCCCTGGGCCAGCCGGATCACGTCGTCGCCTCGCGCCGCCGATGGGCCGGCAAGCGAGTGGCCGGCGAGAGCGTGGCTGGCGAGAGCCTGGCTCGCCAGAATCGGCTGGAGCAGCAGCGCCGGCAGGATCGTGCCGGTCAGCAGCAGCGCGCGGGCAGGGCGCATCGGGAGGAACCTCTCGTCCGTCGTCGGTCCCTTCGAACACCTTGACGGCGAGTTGGTTCCCTGCGGTCAACCGGCCCGGGGCGCTCGCGCCGGGACGGGGGAGGTCACGGGGTGGCGACGGGAGCGGCGCCCGGGGTCGGGACCGCCGCCACGGCGGCCTGCGGACCGTCCGCCCGGGCGGTCAGGGGCACCGGGATCAGGTTGGGGGCGATGATTCGGACCGCGGGACGCTCCTCGGGGGTGGCCGCGCGGGCCGATTCCGCGGCCTCGGCGGTGCCGTCCTCGACTCGCGTCGCGGCGGTGGCGGCCAGGGTCGCGGCGGCCCGGTCGGCGCGGCCGACCAGGGTCAGGCGCACCTTCGGCCGCGACATCGCCTCGGCCTGGGCCGGGGTGACGAAGATGTCGCCCTTGTGGCGCACCAGCATGCTCTCGGCCTTGACCAGCGCCTGCGCCCAGGTCTGCGTGCCCTTGCACGAGCAGTTCGGCACGAAGGCCTTCTGGAACTTGAAGGCGTTCGCCAGGGCCGAGTAGGACCGCTTGGTCTGGATCGCGGCGGCCTGGGTCAGGCCGCTGTCGCTCGGCGGCATTGAGTAGGCGGCGGCCTCGGCCCCGGGGCAGAGCGCCTGGCACATCTCGTCGGCGCCCTCGCGCCCGTCGGGCAGGTTCGGCATCGGGAAATAGGCCCCGTCGCACATCCGCACGCAGATCACCTGCGAACCGCCGCGCCCGAACCCGTCGGCGGGCTTCGGCTGGGAGGCCGCGGCGCTCTGCAGGCCGGTGCAGGACTCCTTGACGGCCGCGATCAGCTGCTCGCGGCGGGCATTCGAGACCTCGCGGGCCCCGGCGCCGTAGCCCGCGTTGAGGGCGCGGATGCGCTGCTCGACCTGGGCGCATTGCGGCGGTCGCATGTCGAAGAACAGGAAGCGCCCGCCCTCGCAGCCGATCGACTGGCGGTAGGCGACCAGCTGCTGGATCTCCTCGATCTGGCCGCGATTCGCGTCCCGCTGCAGGCCGGCGAGCTCGGCGCGGACGCGCTGGCAGGCAGCCGCGTTGGGCTCGGCCAGGGCGGCCTGGCACAGGGAAAGGGTCGCAAGGACACCGGCGATGAGCCGGACCGTGAGGCGAAGCAGCGTCATGGCGTTCGGGGACCGGCCGTGATGCGAGGACGATCCGCCCTTGAGAGGAGGGCGGCGGACGAGAACGAGCCGCCCCGCGGGCGGGGACGCCAAGCGTGGCAGGACGGGACGGCTCCGTTCTAACCGCCCTCGCCGCCGTGCGACAGCCTCCCTACATACGTTAAGCTTCTTCAAGGAAAGGTTGATGCGATGGTGTGGCGGCGGGGTCTCACGGCTCTCTGCGGGGTGGCCTGTCTCGGGCTCACCATGGGCGCGGCGCTGGCCCAGGAGCCGGACCGGATCTTCGACAAGTCGACGGTCTGGCGCCCCCTGACGCCTAACGACAAGCTGGTGGTCTACGGCATCGACGATCCCGACGTGGCCGGCGTCGCCTGCCACTACACCCAGCCGGAGAAGGGCGGCATCAAGGGCACGCTCGGCCTCGCCGAGGAGGTTTCCGACATCTCGCTCTCCTGTCGCCAGGTCGGGCCGGTCAAGTTCAAGAGCAAGATGAAGCAGGGCGAGGTCGTGTTCAGCGAGCGCCGTTCGCTGATCTTCAAGAGCATGCAGATCGTGCGCGGCTGCGACGCCAAGCGCAACACCTTGATCTACATGGTCTACTCGGACAAGGTGGTGCAGGGCTCGCCGAAGAACTCGACCTCGACGGTGCCGCTGATGCCGTGGGGCACCGAGCCGCCGCCGAAATGCGGCGATTTCCTGGGCTGACCGTCCGCGCCGCCGCTTTCTGCTTGACCGGTCCGGGCCCGCGCTTGCGCAGGCCTTTGTTCGTCTGCGCCGAACCGCTCGCTCCGGTGCCGGGCTCGCCGCGGCGCCTGTGCCCCGCCGACCCGCCTTATGCCGATTCGGGACGACATTAACGATCCGGTAACCATGCTGCGCGCTTCATGGTGTCCGGTAACAACTCATCAACCGCCGTGACCAGCATCAGCCTCACCCGCCCCTCCCTCCCGCTGCGCGGTCGCTCCTTCCGGGCGCTCGTGCTCGCGCCGGAGACGCCGCTCGGCGACTGGTTCTCGCACCTGGATGCCCTGGTGCAGCGCTCGCCGACGCTCTTCTCCGAGCGCGCCGTGATTCTGGACGTCTCAGGCCTGGCCAAGGACTCCCTCCGGGGGGATGCGGCCGGACCCGAGGCGGCCGAGCCCGCCGGGGACGATCACGATGCCGCGGCGGCGACGCCCGACATCGCCGGCCTCGTCGACGAGCTCAAGCAGCGCGGCATCCGCATCATGGGCGTCGAGAAGGCCGAGCCGGCCTGGCTCGGCCCGGCGCTGCCGCCGCTCCTCAGCGGCGGCCGCCCGGCCGCGATGGCGGAGCCCGAAGCCAAGGCCCTCGAGGTCAAGGCGCCGGAGGCCGTCAAGCCACCGGAGCCGCGCAAGCCGAACTCCCTCGTCCTCGAGACCCCGCTGCGCTCCGGCCAGTCGGTCTACCATCCCGAGGGCGACGTGACGGTGATGGGTTCGGTCGCCTCCGGCGCCGAGATCCTGGCCGGCGGCTCGATCCACGTCTACGGGGCGCTGCGCGGCCGCGCCATCGCGGGTGCGGGCGGCAATCCCCGGGCCCGGATCTGCTGCCGCAAGTTCGAGCCCGAACTGATCGGCATCGACGGCCTGTTCCGCACCGCCGACACAACCGACCCGAAGCTGCGCAAGAAGGCGGTTCAGGTTTGGCTCGAAGGGGAAACCCTCCGCATCGCCGCCCTCGACTGACGACGACGATTGCCGGACGGGGCTTCGCGGGCGCCACGTGCACCCCGGCCCGCCCGGCCGACACACCAGAACACGACACTCGAACAACCCCGTGAGCGCGCGACCCGGCATCCGGGGCGCCGCATCATCCCGATTGTCCGGGGGGAGCATTGTCCATGGCCAAGATCATAGTGGTGACGTCCGGCAAGGGCGGGGTGGGCAAGACCACCACGACGGCAGCCCTCGGGGCCGCCCTCGCCCAGGCCGGGCAGAATGTCTGCGTGGTCGATTTCGACGTCGGCCTGCGCAACCTCGACCTCATCATGGGCGCCGAGCGCCGGGTGGTCTACGACCTCATCAACGTCGTCCAGGGCGATGCCAAGCTCCCTCAGGCGC
>NZ_JBEXZS010000210.1:0-17705 GCF_040593685.1 Methylobacterium sp. EM32
CCTCCTGGGGGGACGGTCCGATCAAACCCGTTCGAGCACATCATCGCAATCCGAGATCTACTCGTATGCAATCGCCCTGCCCGCAGAGGGGGGAGGGGTCAGGGGTGCGCTTCGCCGACGCGTTCGGAATTGTCGACACGGGCGCTCAAGGCCGCTCACCCCCCAACCGGCATCGCCTCCCCACACCCCGCCGCCAGCGGCACCGGCCGGCCGAACAGGAATCCTTGCGCCTCCGTGCACCCCGCCTGCCGCACCGCCGCGAGCTGGGCCTCGGTCTCGATGCCCTCAGCAGTGACCGTCGCGCCGAGCTGGGCGGCGATGCCGACCACCGCGCGCACGATCGCGGCGGTGTCGGGATCGGCGATGTCGGCGATGAAGGAGCGGTCGATCTTGATCGCGTCGAAGGGGAAGCGGCGCAGGTAGCTCAGGCTGGAGTAGCCGGTGCCGAAATCGTCGAGCGCGATGCGCACCCCGAGGCGGCGCAGGGCCGGCAGCAGGTCGACGGCCTCGCCGCCGTCGATCAGCAGGCTCTCGGTGATCTCGATCTCGAGCCGGTCCGCCCCCAGGCCCGAGTCGCGCAACGAGGACTGGACGGCGGCGATCAGGGACCCGTGCCGCACCTGCGCCGCCGAGACGTTGACGGCGACCCGCGTGCCGTCGCCCCAGGCGGCGGCGTCGCGGCAGGCCCGGCGCAGGATCCAGGTGCCGAGGCGGTCGATCAGGCCGGTCGTCTCGGCGAGCGGGATGAAGGCGGCCGGCGGCACCAGGCCGCGGGTCGGGTGGCGCCAGCGCACCAGCGCCTCGCGGCAGACCACCCGCCGCTCGCCCGCCGTGACGATCGGCTGGTAGTGCAGCTCGAATTCCCCGCGCTCCAGGCCGAGGCGCAGGTCGAGCTCGAGGTCGTGCTGCTCGGCGAGCGCCGCATCCATGCCCGGGTCGTAGAGCCGGAAGGTGCTGCGGCCGGCGGCCTTGGCGCTGTAGAGCGCCCGGTCGGCCCGGGCCATCAGGGTGTCGGCGTCGCCGCCGTGGCGGGGGGCCAGCACGACGCCGATGCTGACGCCGACATGCATCGGCCGGCCGGCGATCGCGACGGGCGCCTGCATCGCCTCGATCAGGGTGGCGGCGGCCCGCGACGCCGCCAGCGGGTCGCCGTCGGCGAGGAGCACCGCAAACTCGTCGCCGCCGAGCCGCGCGATGGTGTCGCCGGGCGCCAGGACCGCCCGCAGGCGCCGGGCGACCTCGCACAGCAGCGCGTCGCCGGCGGCGTGGCCGAGCGTGTCGTTGACCACCTTGAACCGGTCGAGGTCGAGCCACAGGACCGCCCCGGCGCCCTGCCCGAGCAGCGCGTCGAGGCGCTCGCGGAACAGGGTGCGGTTCGGCAGGTCGGTCAGGGCGTCGTGGCGCGCCATGTGGGCGATGCGCCGCTCGGCCTCGCGCCGGGCGGTGATGTCCTCGACCTGGAGCAGCGTCGCAACTGGGTCCGGCGGCAGGTACAGGCGTACCGCCGAGACCCGGGCCCACATCGGGCTGCCGTCCCGGCGCGGAAAGCGCATCTCGCCCACCGCCGGCCCGCGATCCTCGGCGCCTTGCGCCTGCACTTCCGCCAGCACGGCTTCGAGCACGCCGGCATCCTCGGGCAGGACGAGGGCGGCGAGCGGGCGCCCGACCGGGTCCGGCCCGTCCCCGAGGGCCGACCGGAAGGCGCGATTCGCCTCGGCCAGCCGGCCGTCGGCCCCGACCACCAGCATTCCGGCGGGCGCGTGCTCGATGATGCCGCGAAACAGGCTCGCGCTGCGGCGGGCCTCGGCCCCCTCGGCACGGAGCGCCGCCTGCTCGCGCTTGAGCGCGCTGATGTCGAAGTGGAAGCCGGTGCGCGCCCCCCCCTCGCGCACCCGCTCGATCACCCGGATCCAGCGCTCGCCCGGCAGCGGCACCTCGAACGGCGCCCCGGCGAAGCGCTGGGCCTCGCGCACATGCGCCAGGAGCTGGGCCGGCGCGTCGTCGTAGGCCTCCTGCCAGGCCCGGGCCACCACCGCCTCGAGGGTCAGGCCCGCGGCCTCGCCCGGGGACAGGCCGTAGAGCTGGCCGAACTGCCAGTTGGCCGAGACGATGCGCCCGTCGGCATTGGCCGCCGCGATGCCGTCCGGCGCCCCGATGCGGGTATCCGCGACGGTGGAGCGGGGGGAGGGCTCGGCCGCCCGGGTGATCTGCCGCCACAGCCGCACCCGGCCGAGGCCCGGGATGGTCTGGGCCGAGACCTGGAGCCAGGTGCCGCGATGCTCGAACTCGAACGGCCGGGTCTGGGCCTGGTGGCGCGCGATCCCGCTCGCGACGTATTCCTCGATGTAGGGAAGCTCGTCGGAGGTCAGGCGGGTGCGGTAGAACCGCAGCAGGTTCTCGCGGTAATGCTCGCCGGCATGGACGAAGCCGTCATGCTCGGGGAAGAGGTACAGGAAGGTCTGGTTCCAGGCGAGCGTCCGATCCTCGGCGTCAAAGGCGCACAGGCCGATGTCGAGGCCGTCGAGCAGGTCGGCGAGGAGGCCGAGGCTCGGCTTGGGCTTCAGCATGGCGCGGGCTTCAGCATGCGGGCGACCTCGGTGGCTCGTCTCGGCGTCGATGCCGGCCGTCACCACGACCGGCGGCGGGGAACGTCGCGGCGGATGCGGACCGTACCGCGCTTCCCGGCCCGGCCCAAGGTGCCGCGACCCGGGTTCTCGAGATGCAGCGTCCCACGAACAGGTGACGTCGTCCTTAATCCTCGCCCTCGCCGGGCGGCGCGGGAGAGGTCCGAGGCGGAGCATCCTTGGGGAAGGGCCCTTGCCAGACCGGCGCGGATCGGCTGTGAAGGCAAAAGTGACGACAGGGCGACCACGCGCGGACGACGCGGGCGCCGGGAGGAGCCGACCGATGATCCGTTTCACCACCGCCCTGGGTGGGGCGCTCCTTGCGCTCGCGGCGCTGGCCGGCCCCTTCGCGGGGCCCGCCGCGGCGCAGATCTCCGACGACGTGGTGCGGATCGGCGTGCTCACCGACCTCTCGGGGCCCTACGCCGATAGCGGCGGGCGCGGCTCGGTGGCGGCCGCCGAGATGGCGGCGAAGGATTTCGGCGGGACGGTGCGGGGCAAGCCGGTTGAGATCGTCTCGGCCGACCACCAGAACAAGCCGGACGTGGCCTCGTCGATCGCCCGGCGCTGGTACGACGTCGACAAGGTCGACGCCGTCATCGACCTGCCGGTGACGGCGATCGCGCTCGCCGTCCAGGCGGTCGCCAAGGAGAAGAATCGCACGGTGATGATCACCGCCGCGGCGACCTCCGACCTCACCGCCAAGACCTGTTCCCCGGTCAGCTCGCACTGGACCGACGACACCCACGCCCTCACCGCCGGCACCGCCCGGGCGGTGTTCGAGCGCGGCGGCAAGTCCTGGTACTTCATCACCGTCGACCACGCCTTCGGCCACGCCCTGCAGAAGGAGGCGACCACGGTCGTCGAGGCGCTCGGCGGCAAGGTGGTGGGCACCTCGCGCCACCCGATCAACACCGCCGACTACTCCTCCTTCCTGCTCCAGGCCCAGAGCTCGGGGGCGGACGTGGTCGCCTTCGCCAGCGTCGGCGACGACTTCACCAAGGCGGTCAAGCAGGCCGACGAGTTCGGCCTGACCGGCGGGCGCCAGACGCTGACCGGCTTCCTCGTCTACGTCACCGATATCAAGGGCCTCGGCCTGCCGGTGGCGCACGGCCTGACCTTCTCGGAGGCGTTCTACTGGGACCAGAACGACGCCGCCCGCACCTTCGCCAAGCGCTTCTTCGAGCGCACCGGCGCGATGCCGACGAAGAACCAGGCGCTGATCTACACCGCCGTCACCCACTACCTGAAGGGGGTCGACAAGGCCGGAACCGACGAGGCGGTGGCGGCGAACGCCGCCATGCGCAGCCTGCCGGTGGCGTTCTTCGACCACCCGGCCACCCTGCGGGCCGACGGGCGGCTCCTCTACGACCCCGTGCTCTACCGCGCGAAGGAGCCGGGCGCGTCCAAGGGGCCGTGGGACCTCTACGAGGTTCTGCGCACCATCCCGAAGGAAGAGGCGTTCCTGCCGATGAACCCGGCCTGCGCGGGGAACGGGCGCGGATGACGAGCGATCCCGCTCTCGCTCGAGGGTTCGACCTCCGGCACCTGCCGGAGGGCTTCATCGCGGATCCCTATCCGGTCTACGCGGCGCTCCGCGCGCACGCGCCGGTCCACGTGATGGGCCGGACGTCCTCGGGCGAGGCCCAGATCCTGCTGTCGCGCTACGCCGACCTGGAACGGGTCTACAAGGACGCCGCGACCTTCAGCTCGGACAAGACCGTCGAGTTCGGCGCCAAGTTCCGGGTGGCGGAGGAGGGGGCCTGCCCGCTCTACCGCCATCACACGACGAGCCTCGTCTTCAACGATCCGCCGCGCCACACCCGGGTCCGGCGCATCATCGCCGGGGCGCTGACGCCGCGGGCGGTCGCCGCGATGGAGGCCGGCATCGTCGCGCTGGTGGACGACCTGCTCGACGCGGCCGCTTCGCGTGAAGAGATCGACCTGATCGAGGATTTCGCCGCCGCGATCCCCGTCGAGGTGATCGGCAACCTGCTCGGCGTGCCGCGGTCGGAGCGCGGCCCCTTGCGGGACTGGTCGCTGGCGATCCTGGGCGCCCTCGAACCGGTGCTGTCGCCGGAGGTCGAGGCCGCCGGCAACCGGGCGGTGACCGAGTTCCTGGACTATCTCGACCGTCTCGTCGCGGATCGCCGCCGCCACCCGGGCGACCCGGACAAGGACATCCTCACCCGCCTGATCCAGGGCGAGGTCGGCGGCGAGCGGCTGTCGCCGGAGGAATTGCTGCAGAACTGCATCTTCATCCTCAATGCCGGGCACGAGACCACCACCAACCTGATCGGCAACGGGCTCCACCTGCTGACCGAGCACCCCGAGGCGCGGGCCCGGCTGCTCGCCGAGCCGGACCTGATGCGCAAGGCGGTGGAGGAGATCCTGCGCTTCGAGAGCTCGAACCAGCTCGGCAACCGCGTCGCGACGACGGCCTTCGCGATCGAGGGCCGGGACTTCCCGGCCGGCACCCAGATCACGCTCTGCATCGGCGCCGCCAACCGCGACCCGGCGCATTTTCCCGATCCCGACACCTTCGACGTCGCCCGCGACCCCAACCGCCACCTCGCCTTCGCCAGCGGCATCCACCAATGCGTCGGCATGGCGGTGGCCCGGCTGGAGGGCCGGATCGCGCTGTCGCGCTTCCTCGCCCGCTTCCCGGATTACCGCCTCGACGGCGCGCCCGTCCGCTCGCAGCGCGTGCGCTTCCGCGGCTTCCTGCGCCTGCCGGCGCGGCTGGGGTGAACGGCTTCCCTCAAGCGCTTGTGTGCGGGCGTGGCGTGGGCGAGCCCTCCGTCGCGCCCTAATCTTGCGCCGGCGATCGACGAGCCGAAGGGATCCTTGCATGCTGCTCCACCGCCGCGCCGTGCTGGCCGGTACCCTGGCCGCGGGTCTGCTCCCGGGCCGCTCACCCGCGCAGGGGAACGCCCCGGCGGAGGGGCAGGGGCTGCTCCGCCGCCCGATCCCCTCCACCGGCGAGACGGTGCCGGCCATCGGCATCGGCACCTCGCGACGCTACGACGTGGCGCCGGATTCGGAGGCGCTGGCGCCGTTGCGCGAGACGGTGGCGACCTTCGTCGCGAGCGGCGGCACGGTGATCGACACCGCGCCGGATTACGGCCGGGCCGAGGAGGTGCTGGGCCGGATCCTGACGGACACCGGTCTCCGCGAAAAGATCTTCCTGTGCAGCAAGGTGGCGGCGCGCGGGCGCGAGGCGGGCCAGGCGCAGATCGAGCAGTCGTTCCGCCGCCTCGGCACCGACCGGATCGACCTGATCGCGGTCCACAACCTGATCGACCCGGAGGCGCAGCTGCCGCTCCTGCGGGAGCTGAAGGAGAAGAAGCGCATCCGCTACCTCGGCGCCACCACCTGGGCCGAGAAGCAGTACGGCGACCTCGAAGCCCTGATGAAGGCGGAGAAGCTCGACGTGATCCAGGTCAATTACGCCGTCGACGCCCGCCAGGCCGCCGAGCGCATCCTGCCGCTCGCGCGTGAGCGCGGCATCGCCGTGATGGTCAACGTGCCGTTCGGCCGCGAGCGGTTGTTCAACCTGGTGCGCGGCCGCGCGCTGCCGCCTTTCGCGGCGGAGTTCGACTGCCGGAGCTGGCCGCAATTCTTTCTCAAATACGTCCTGTCGCACGAGGCGGTGACCTGCCCGGTGCCCGGCACGGCGCAGGTCCGCTACGCCGAGGACAATCTCGGCGCCGCCCGAGGCCGCCTGCCCGACGCCGCCACCCGCCGCAAGATGGAGGAGTTCATCGATGGCCTGTGATCGCCGCACGCTGTTACGCGCAAGCGTCGTCGCCCTGGCGCTCGCCGCCGGCCCCGCCTTCGCGCAGGATGCCAAAAGTCCCGTCGCGGTGATCGGCGGCGGCAATATCGGCGGCACCATCGGGGGCTTGTGGGTCAAGGCCGGCCACCCGGTGATGTTCGCCTCGCGCCACCCGGAAGACCTGAAGCCGCTGGTCGAGACACTGGGACCGCTCGCCAAGGCTGGCACGGTGGAGCAGGCGCTGGCCTTCGGCGAGGCAGTGCTGATCGCGGTGCCCTACAAGGCCTATCCGGAGCTCGGGAAAACCTATGCCGGCCTCCTGAACGGCAAGGTCGTGCTCGACGCCGGCAACGCCACCAAGGCGCGGGACGGGGAGCTGGCGGCGGAGGCCGAGAGCGCCGGCATCGGCGCCACCTCGGCGAAGTACCTGCCCGGCGCGCGGCTGGTGCGGGCCTTCAACGCCGCGAATTACCGCCTCTTCGCCCAGAACGCCCATCGCAGCGGCGCAAAGATGGCGGTGCCGATCGCCGGCGACGACAAACAGGCGCTCACCGTCGCGGCGGCCCTGGTGCGCGATGCCGGCTTCGACCCGGTGGTGGTCGGCGGCCTCGACGCGGCGACGAAATTCCAGATGGGCAGCCCCGGCTTCCAGCGCGACGCCACCGGCCCTGAGGCCCGCAAGGCCTTCGGGGTCGCCGAATGAGCACATCCCCCGGCGCCGCCAAGTTCCCGGACAAGTCCGCGGAGGCGGCGCGCGCCGGCCTCAGGGTGCCGGCCTGGCTGCGCCGCCTCACCGACGTGCGGCCGGAGGAGGTGCCGGCGCTGGGCTGGGCTTGGCTCTACATCTTCGCGCTGCTCTCGTCCTACTACGTGATGCGGCCGATCCGCGACCAGATGGGGCTGGCCGGTGGGCTCGAGAACCTGCCCTGGCTGTTCACCGCCACGCTGGTGGGCATGCTGGTGCTCAACGTGCCGTTCGGCTGGCTGGTCCGCAAGCTGCCGCGGGCCCGCTTCATCCCGATCACCTACCGCTTCTTCGCCGCCAACATCCTGGTCTTCGCGGTCGTGCTCTACCGCGCCGGGCCGGAGGATACGGTGTGGATCGGCCGGGTGTTCTTCGTCTGGCTGTCGATCTTCAACCTGTTCGTGGTCTCGATCTTCTGGGCCACCATCGTCGACGTGTTCGACACCGAGCAGGGCAAGCGGCTGTTCGGCTTCATCGCCGCCGGCGCGACGCTCGGGGCCATCACCGGCTCGGCCTTCACGGCGGTGCTGGCCCGCGACGTGCCGATCCCCTTCCTGCTGCTGGCGGCGGCAGCCCTCCTCGAACTCGCCGTCGTCAGCATGCGGGGCCTTGCCCGAATTTCTGACGCGCTGTCGCGCGAGCCGGGGGCGGCCGCCCAGGCGATCGGCGGCAGCCCGTTCGCCGGCATCAGCCGGGTGCTCGGCTCGCCCTACCTGCTCGGCATCTGCCTGTTCCTGCTCTTGTTCTCGATCACCTCGACCTTCCTGTACTTCGAGCAGGCCGGCATCGCGAAGCGCAGCTTCCCCGATCGCGGCTCCCAGACGGCGTTCTTCGCCTCCGTCGACCTCGCGGTGAACGTGCTGACGCTCGGCATCCAGCTCTTCCTCACCGGGCGGATCGTGCGTCGGCTCGGCGTCGGCCTCACCCTGGCGATCCTGCCGCTCGTCAGCGCGCTCGGCTTCGGCCTGCTCGCGGTGGCGCCCACCATCGCCAGCGTGGTGGTGTTCGGCGTGCTGCGCCGGGCCGGCAACTTCGCCATCGCTCGCCCAGTGCGCGAGGTGCTGTTCACCGTGCTGCCGCGGGAGGACCGCTACAAGGCCAAGGCCTTCATCGACACGGTGGTCTACCGGCTCGGCGACCAGGTCGGCGCCTGGTCCTACGGCCTCGTCGGGTTCTTGGGGCTAAGCGCCACCGCCCTCTCGGTCCTGGCGGTGCCGCTCTCGCTCGCCTGGCTCGTCAACGGCCTCTGGCTCGGGCGCCGGCAGGACGCTATGGCGAAGGAGCGGAGCGCAACGGAGGCGGAGAATGGCTGAGACCGAGGCGAGCTTGCGTGCGGCGATCGTCGCGACCTGCCGCAGCATGGCCGGGCAGGGCCTGAACCAGGGCACCTCCGGCAACGTCTCGGCGCGGTTTGGCGACGGGCTGCTCATCACCCCGTCGGGCCTGCCCTACGAGGAGATGACGCCCGACGACATCGTGCCGATGACGATGGACGGCCGGACCGACCACGCGCTGTCGCCCTCCTCCGAGTGGCGCTTCCACCGCGACATCCTCCGGGCTCGCCCCGACGTGTCGGCGATCGTCCACGCCCACCCGACCTACTGCACCGCCTTCGCGATGTGCCGGAAGGACATCCCGGCGGCGCATTACATGATCGCGGCGGCCGGCGGGCCGAGCGTGCGCTGCGGCGGCTACGCGTTGTTCGGCACCGAGGAATTGTCGCAGCGGGCGCTCGAGGCGCTCCAGGACCGCACCTGCTGCCTGCTCGCCAACCACGGCATGATCGCCACCGGCCCGACGCTGGCGAAGGCCCTGTGGCTCGCGGTCGAGCTCGAGACCCTGTGCCGGCAATACGCCGTGGCGCTCCAGGTCGGACGGCCCCACATCCTCAGCGAGGTCGAGGTGGCGGAGGCGATGGAGCGGTTCAAATCCTACGGGCCGCGGCCGAAGGCGGGGTGAGCCGTCCTTTCCTCCGAAAGGTTCATGTCCTATATTTTCCTCGGAAAGAGGACATGACCATGCTCAAGTCCGTCACCCAGCCCGACCGGGCGCAGCGCGAGGCGCAGACCGTCGGCAAGGCGGTCGTGCGGGCCGCCGCCGCTCTCGGCCTCAGCAACCGGGCCCTCGCCGGCATCCTCGGGCTGTCCGAGGCCTCGGTCTCGCGCCTGACCCGGGGCGAGTTCGTGCTGGATCGCCAGGCCAAGTCGTTCGAGCTCGCCGTGATGCTGATCCGCCTCTACCGCTCGCTCGACGCGGTCACCGGCGGCGATCCGGCCGTGGCGGCGGCGTGGCTCAGGGGCGAGAACACGGCCCTGCACGCCGTGCCCCTGGATCTGATCCAGACCGTCGAGGGCCTGGTGAGCACCGTCCTCTACCTGGACGCCCGGCGTGCCGTCATTTGAGACGCGGGGGCTGGCGGGCACCTGCTGGCGCCTCGTCGAGGCGCAGCACCTCGTCGCGACGATGAAGCTGACGGACACGCTCGACGAGCAGCAGATCCTCGAAGAGCTGATCGAGGCGTCCAAGCCCCCGATGCCGGCGGAATGCCGGTCTCTCGACTACCTCCTGTCGGCGCCGTTCCGCTACCGGCCCTACCCGCACGGCTCGCGCTTCCGGCGCGCCAACCAGATGGAGGGCGTGTACTACGCGGCGGAGGCCGTCGAGACCGCCGTCGCCGAGGTGGCGTTCTACCGCCTGCTGTTCTTCGCCGAATCGCCCGGGACGCTCTGGCCCGAGAACCCGGCCGAGTACACCGCCTGCTCGGCCCGGTTCGCGGCCGAATGCGGGATCGACCTCACCGCCCCGCCCTATACCGGGCAGGCGGAGACGTGGTGCCACCCGACCGATTACGGACCGTGCCAGGCCCTCGCGGATGCCGCGCGGGCCGACGGGGTGACGGCGATCCGCTACGCCTCGGTGCGCGATCCCGGCCGGGGCGCCAACCTCGCGCTCCTGACCTGCCGGGCCTTCGCGAGCCGCCGCATCGTCGACCGGCAGACCTGGCGCATCCATCCCGGACCGGTGGGCATCCGTGCGATCCAGGAATTCCCGACCCTGCGCCTCGGCTTCGCGCGGGACGTCTTCGACGACCCGCGCCTCGCCGGGATGGTCTGGGAGCGCTGAGCGTCCCCTACAGCTCCATCTTCATCGCCTGCGGATAGTACCGGAACCCGCCCTGGCCGTTCTCCGCGACGTGGCCGATGCCCGGCCATGCGAAGTGGTAGGCCAGCACCGGGATCCGGTTCTTCGCCAGCATCGTCAGCATCCGGAGCCGGGTCTGGGCCGATTGCTTCGGGTCGGTGTCGTAGGCGAACTCGGTCAGCGGCTTCTCCATCAGCAGCACCGGATGGTGCGTCAGGTCGCCGAGGTAGCAGAGGCTGTCCTTGCCCGAGGTGATCATGAACATCGTGTGGCCGATGCTGTGGCCCGGCGCCGCCAGGGCCTGAATGCCGGGCAAAAATTCCTGGCCGTCCTTGACGAAGACCAGCCGGTCACGGATCGGCAGCAGGTTCTTGCGCGCCGTATCGAGGAAGGCGCTGAACGAAGCCGGCACCTTGCCCGGGTCGGTCCAGTAGTCGAAATCGGCCTGGGAAATGTAGAACTGGGCATTGGGGAAGTGCGGCACGCCGTCGTCGCCGACGCAGCCGCCGCAATGGTCGACATGGGCGTGGCTCATCACCACGGCGTCGATGTCCTTCGGGTCGATGCCGGCCTGGCGCATCGTGGTCAGAAGCTTGCCGGTGGTCGGCCCGAACAGCTTGAGCGAGCCCATGCCGGTATCGAACAGCACCAGCTTGCTGCCGGTGTTGAGGATCAGGATGTTCTGCTCCAGCACCGCGTTCGTGAGCGGCAGGAAGTTGTTGGTGAGCTGCGTATCCATTTCGGCCGGGGTGAGGCCGAGGAAGTTGGCGTGGGGGTCGCCGAGCGGCAGGGTGCCGTCGGAGACCATCGTCGCCTCGGCGTCGCCGAAGGTGAAGCGGTAGAAGTACGGGCTCTGGCTGCGCAGCGGCGGCGCCTTGGCCTGGCCTGCGCCCGGCAGTCCGGCCGTCACCGCGGCGGCCGCCGCGCCGAGCATCAGGCCGCGCCGGCTGGGAGACGGCAAGCTTTGGCTATCCAACCGAATCGTCATCTGGGATTCCTCCACGCTGCACCGTGGGCGCCCTTATGCGCGCGCTCGATAGCGGGACGTCCCCCGGCGCGAGCGCGGCCGGTCACCTCAGCGGTACCGTAGTTCTCCGCCGGCCCGTTAATCTTGTCAAACCGGTCGTTAGGTCATGTGCCGCCGGCGCGGGCATGATTTTGGTATCCCCGCCCGAATGGTGGGCCCCTTGCGCAAACCCCCGGCACGCCGGGCCATCGCCCCCGTACCCGAATTGACAGCCTTCCCGAGCGGTTCCTACACCGCTGGCAACGAGGGAGGATCCGCGATGTCGAGCCACGATTTCGACTACGACCTGGTGGTGCGCGGCGCGACGCTCGCCGGCCCGGCGGAGGTGTTCGAGGGCGATCTCGGCGTGCGCGACGGGGTGATCGCGGCCCTCGGCCGGAACCTGCGGCGCGGCCGGGAGGAGATCGACGCCAAGGGCCTCGTCGTCACACCTGGCGGTCTCGATCCCCACTGCCACATCGAGGAGCCCTCCGAGGGCGGCGGCGTGCAGGAGGAGAGCTTTGCCAGCGGCTCG
This sequence comes from Methylobacterium sp. EM32, assembly GCF_040593685.1. Classification (NCBI taxonomy): domain Bacteria; kingdom Pseudomonadati; phylum Pseudomonadota; class Alphaproteobacteria; order Hyphomicrobiales; family Methylobacteriaceae; genus Methylobacterium; species Methylobacterium sp. EM32. Next base: position 11,830 of record NZ_JBEXZS010000210.1, read on the forward strand.
GCCGCGGCGCTCGCCGGCGGCACCACCTCGTTCATCTGCTTCGTGCCGCAATGGAAGGGCCACTCCATCGCCGCGACGGCGACCGGTTACGAGGCCAGTGCCCGGGCCTCGCGCGCCGATTACAGCTTCCACCAGATCATCACCGACCCGACGCCCGACGTGCTGGAGCGGGAGGTGCCGGCCCTCGTCGCCCGCGGCATCCGCAGCCTCAAGGTCTTTCTCACCTACGATCCGTTGCGCCTCACCGACGGTCAGTTCCTGGAGGTGCTGGCGACGGCGCGGCGCCTCGGCGCCTTCGTGACGGTGCATTGCGAGAACTACGACGCCATCGGCTGGCGCATCCGCGCCCTTCTGGAGGCCGGCCTCACCGACCCGCTCCAGCACGCCTGGGCCCGCCCGCCGGTGGTCGAGCGCGAGGCGACGCATCGCGCCATCGCGCTGGCCGAGCTCGTCGACCAGCCGATCCAGGTCTTTCACGTCTCCTGCGACGAGGCGGCGGAGGAGATCGCCCGGGCCCGCGCCCGCGGCGTGAAGGTCTGGGGCGAGACCTGCCCGCAATACCTGACCCTCTCGACCGACGACCTCGCGAAGCCGAACTTCGAGGGCGCCAAGGTGGTGTGCTCGCCGGCTTTGCGGGCGCCCGGCGAATCCGAGCGGATCTGGGCCCGCATCCGCGAGGGCACCCTCGACGTGGTCTCCTCCGACCATTGCGGCTTCTCCTTCGCGACCGCCAAGCGCGACCCCGGCAGCAGCGGCTACGGCCAGGGCGGGGCGGGGGCCCGGCCCGACGGGATGCCGGCCTTCAACGCGATCCCGAACGGCGTGCCGGGCATCGAGACCCGCCTGCCGGTGCTGTTCTCCGAGGGGGTCTCGGCCGGCCGCATCGACCTGCCGACCTTCGTGCGCCTGACCTCGACCAATGCCGCCCGCCTGTTCGGCCTCGCCGGCCGGAAAGGGACGCTGGCGCCCGGCGCCGATGCCGACCTGGTGCTGTGGAACCCCGATGCCGAGAAGACCCTGACCAACGCCGACCTGCATCACGCCATCGACTACACGCCCTGGGAGGGAATGCGCCTCAAGGGCCTGCCCACCATGACGATCCGGCGCGGCGAGATCGCGGTGCGCGACGGCCGGGTCCTGGCCGAGCCCGGCTCCGGCCGCTTCCTCGCCCGCGGCCCCTACGCGCTCGCCACCCCCTCGGGCCGGGTGCCGGATGGCTTCGACGCCGCGGCGCGGCGCTGACGCCCTCGACGCGGAGGGCGGCCTGACGGATCCTGCCTGCTCCACCGGGAGGAGCGAGCATGGCGACCGTGAGACTCTGGAGCGACGCGGAGGCTGAAGGCCATCCCCGCGTCAAGGCGGTGTTCGACGACATCCGGGCGGCGCGGCGCTCGGACTTCATCAACAATTTCTGGCGCGCGCTCGCCAATCAGCCGGCGGTCCTGGAGCGGACCTGGGCCGACCTGAAGCAGGTGATGGCCGCCGACGGCGCCCTCGACCCGCTGACCAAGGAACTGATCTACATCGCGGTCTCGACCGCCAACGGCTGCAGCTACTGCATCCACTCCCACACCGCCGCGGCCCGGGCCAAGGGCATGACCGAGGCGCAGTACGGCGAGCTCCTGGCGGTGATCGGCATGGCGAACCAGACCAACGCGCTGGTCACCGGCATGCAGGTGCCGGTGGACCGGGAGTTCCAAGTGTGATGGACGGCGACGCCTGCGGGCAGGCGTCGCCGTCCCCTCATTCGATCGCCAGCGTCACGCTGCCCAGTCCCGGAAATTCGGCGGTCATCCGGGTCGGGGCCGTCACGAAATCGGTGCCGGTGCAGGAGCCGGTGGTGACGACCTGGCCGGCCTTGATCCCGCCCAGCGACCGCGCGCCCTCGTTGGCGAGCCAGACCAGCAGGCGCACCGGATCGACCGCCGAGTTGCCGCCGACCTTGTCATGAAGGACCCGGCCGTCGAGGGTGAGCCGGACGGCTTGCGCCACCGGGTCGAGGCCGCGCCACTCCGTGAGGCCGGGCCCGAGCACGAGGACGCCGTGATTCTGCTGGTCGGCGCGCTGGCTGGGAGCGTCGACCGCGCCGAAGGTCGAAAAGCGCGTATCGGCGATCTCGATCGCCGGGTGCATCGTAGCGACCGCCGCCAGCACCGCCTCGCGGTCGTAGGGACCGGCCTCCGGCGGCAGATCGTGGCCGAACCGGTAGGCGATCTCGGCCTCCGCCCCGATCACGTGGAACAGCGAGGCCGGCAAGGCGTCGGTCTCGAAGATCGTCTCGGCGTGGAGCGCGGCGCGGGCCGGGGTGGCGGTGGCGCTCGGCGCACCGACCTTCCAGCCGGCGACAGGGCCGAGAGCGCGGGCGACCGCGTCCTGCACCGCGTAGGCCTCGGCCTCGCTGCCCGGCCGGGCGCCCTCCGGAAGGGCGTCGAGGCGGGTGCCCGAGCGACGGGCGTCGAGGAGTGCCGCCGCGGCGGCGTCGATGCTGAAGGGCATGATGGACCTCAATAGCCGAGCGCGCTGCCGTCCTTGCGCGGGTCGGAGCCCGCGGCGAGCACCCCGCGCTCCCGGTCGATCCAGATGATCTGGCCGCCGCCGATCGGGCCGGAGGCCGGGATGATGCGGTGGCCTCGCGCCTCGAGGCCCGCGACCACCTCGGGCGCGAAGCCCGGCTCCATCTCGATCCCGCCGCCATAGGCGAAGCTGCGCGGGGCATCGAGCGCCTCCTGCACGTCGAGGCCGCGGTCGAGGATGCCGGTCAGGAGTTCGACATGGCCCATCGCCTGGTAGTGCCCGCCCATCACGCCGAAGGGCGCCACCGCCGCGCCGTCCCGCATCAGCATGCCCGGGATGATGGTGTGCATCGGACGCTTCCTCGGCCCGATCGTGTTCGGGTGCCCCGGATCGATGCGGAAGGACAGGCCGCGATTGTGCAGCAGTACCCCGCTCTCCGGCGCGGTGATGCCGCTGCCGAAGCCCTGGAAGATCGAGTTGATCAGTGAGAGCGCGTTGCCGTCCCGGTCGACGACGCTCAGGTACACCGTATCCTTATGGGCCAGCTCGGGCCAGATCACCGGTTCCTGGGCATGAGCCATGTCGATGGCGCCGTGGGCGCTCGCCCGCCAGGCTTCCGACAGCAGGTGCTCCACCGGCACCCGGTTGAGCACCGGATCGGCGAAGAGCGCGTCGCGGTGATGGTAGGCCTGCTTGCAGGCCTCGGCGAAGAGGTGGACCCGGTCGAGCTCCGACAGGCCCGCGATGTCGTGATGCGTGAGCACGTTGAGCATCATCAGCACCGCGAGGCCCTGGCCGCTCGGCGGGCACTCGTAGACGTCGTAGCCGCGATAGCGCGTGGTGACCGGGGTGACGACCTCGGGCGCGGCGGCGGCGAAATCGTCGAGCGTGTGCAGGCCGCCGAGCTCGCGCAGGCGCGCCACGATGTCTTCGGCGATCGGTCCCTCGTAGAAGCCGCGCGGCCCGTGTTCGGCGATGCGCCGCAAAGTGGCGGCGAGCTTCGGATGCCGCATGATCGTGCCGACCTCCGGCGCACGCCCGTCGATCAGGTAGGTCGCGGCGGAGGCCGGATCGCCGGCGACGCGCTCGACGCTGCGCGACCAGTCGAGGGCGACGCGCGGCTGGACCGGGTAGCCGTCCTCGGCGTAGCGGATCGCCGGCTGCAGCACCTCGGCGAGGCTGCGGGTGCCGTGCTCCTCCAGGAGCTTGCTCCAGGCGGCGACCGCCCCCGGCACCGTGACGGCGTGGGGCGAGTTCGGGGTCAGGGCGATGCCGCGCTCCAGGAACCAGGCATCGTGCGCCGCCGCGGGGCTGCGGCCGGAGCCGTTCAGCGCGATCGGCGTGGATGCGCCCTTCGGCGCGTAGAGGGCGAAGCAGTCGCCGCCGATGCCGGTCATCAGCGGATCGACCACGCATTGCACCGCCACCGCGGCGATGCCCGCATCGACCGCGTTGCCGCCCGCGCGCAGGACCTCGATCGCCGCAAGGGTCGAGAGCGGGTGCGACGTCGCAACGGCGGCGTTGGCGGCGTAGACGGGCGAGCGCCCGGGCTTCGAGAAATCCCTCACCGCGACGTTTCCTCCTGATGCGTGAACCGGTTGCGCCACGAGACGGCGTCGGCTGGACCCCGGTTTAGGGGCGGCGCCGATCCCCGTACAGGGCATTGCCGTTGGGGAGCCGCGCGGGCCGGCCGCGTTCATGCATCAGGCATACCACTGCGACATGGCACCGGGAGGGGCGCGGGCCCGGGACCCCATGCGCCGGGGCGTCGTCCGTGCTATTGGAGCGGCCGGCGCGACCCCGGCACGGAGCCGGGACCGCGCGGCGCGGCCCTTCCGCCGCCCCGAGACGAGGTACCAGGGCATCGCCATGCAGGCTGAGATCCCGATGCGCCGCGTGACGGCGATTCGCTGCTATCCCTCCGGCGAGCGCGACGATCCCGATCAGCGCGTGCTCAACGTGCTCGAATGCGGCCACGTCGTCAGCTTCGAGGGCGCGAACGCGGTCGCCGCCCTGCTCGCCAAGCGCCAGCTCTGTCTCAAATGCGCAGAGGAGGCCAGGGCCGAGGCCTCGCCCGAGGCATCGCGTCCGGCCTGATCGTCAGTACGTCGCCATTGCCTGCGTCATCATCGCGACGAGCTGGTCCGGATCGGACGCGTTCTGAATGCCGGCGACGATCAGCAGGCAGACCGCCAGGGCGAAGACCAGGTAGGCCAGGATCGGCGTCAGGGTCTCGGCCCAGCTCCGGGCCGCGTGGATGGCCAGGCACCCTGCCGTGAATCCGGCCGCCTCCGCCACGGGTATCAGCTCGACCATCTCCTCGCTCCGCTCCATCGCCACGTCATGCTGCACTGCAACATAGCGTGGCGATGCGAGCGGGACCACCGCCTGGCGCGCATCCGCCTCATGCGGTGCGGGCGGTCATGGAGCGCAGGCCGTGATGCCTCTGTGACGCAGCACGTCCAAGACCTGCCCGGCCAGCGCATCGACGTCGTACGCGTCGGTCCGCAGATGGATCTCGGGAGCCTCCGGGGGTTCATAGGGCGACGAGATGCCGGTGAAGTTCGGGATCTGCCCGGCGAGCGCGCGGGCGTAGAGCCCCTTCGGATCGCGCTGCTTGCACAGGTCGAGGGGCGCGTCGACGAAGACCTCGAGGAACTCGTCCTCGCCGACCAGCTGGCGCGCCAGCATCCGCTCGCGCCGGAACGGCGAGATCAGGGAGCAGATCACGATCAGCCCGGCCTCGAGCATCAGCTTGGCGACCTCCGCGGTCCGCCGGATATTCTCGACCCGGTCGGCATCGGCGAAGGCCAGGTCCTTGTTGAGCCCGAAGCGCATGTTGTCGCCGTCGAGCAGCATGGTGTGGTGGCCGCACCGCCACAGCATGTCCTCGACCCTGTTCGCGATGGTCGACTTGCCGGCGCCGGACAAGCCGGTCAGCCAGAGGATCACCGGCTTCTGGCCCTTCGACTCCGCCCGCGCAGCCTTTCCGATCGTGGCGACGGTTCGAAACACCACCGGAGCGGCGGGCCGCTCGGAGCAGGCGGAAAGGACGGATCGGTTCATCGAGACGGTGACCTTCGCGATCAAGGCGGCTTGCCAATCGGCCTAGTTCGTTTGTCGGGTTTGGGACGTTCTTCCGGAAGTTGCGGCTACCCGTCAAGCGGTACTCCCACGGCGCATCCATATTGTGTCTGTTTTGTATCTATCCTGCGTCGGGCGTGACAGGTCCCAGCCTCTGATGTGCAGCCACCAGAATACGGCAGGGGAGGGGGCCCCTGTCGCGAGAGCTTCACAAAGGAGTTGACGGGGGGAAATCGGGGGCCTATACGACCACCCATCGGCGCCGGCCGCTCCCGCGG
>NZ_JBEXZS010000211.1:0-28151 GCF_040593685.1 Methylobacterium sp. EM32
AACTCGGCGATCTTCTTGCCCCCGTCCTCGATCTTGTTCGCGAGCTTGACCCCGAGCGGCAGCTTGCCCTCGAGGTCGTAGCGCGACTCGATGCAGGTGGTGTCGGGCGCCTCGCACCACGGCCGGTCGGGCCGGCGGGCGAAGGCCGCGGCCGGGTCCTTGGTCGGCGTGGCGTCGGCGGGGCTCAAGGCCTTGTGCTTGATCGCCGGGTCCATGCGCGACAGGAACGGGATCGTGGCGAAGCGCTTCAGGTCGATGCGGTCGGCGCTGCGGGGCACGATGAACCGCGCCTCGGCGACGTAGACCTTCAGCGCCTCGTGCCGGGGCTTGGCGACGCCGTTCACCGTCTGGACGTAGTCCGGCTCGACGTAGGCCGGATGGGGGGCGAGCAGCGCCTTCTGGGCCGGGCTGCGCTTGCCCCACTCGGTGAAGGGCACGAGGCCGCTCTCCGGGCTCGCCGGGTTGTCGCGGTGATCGGTGAACGCGATCGTGTTGGGGGCGATGCCGGCCGGATCGAGGCCCGTCACCGCCGGCACGTCCTTGGTGCGGTACTCGGCGAGCGCAGGGGAGGCCGCGAGGAGGGCGGCGAGCACGAGCGGGAAGAGGCGCGGGCGCGCCGTCAGGCTGTCACGCACGGAGAAAGTGTCCTGTCTTGAGGTCAGTAGTTCGGGTCGTCGCCGAACGGGTAGTCGGGATCGCGCCGGCGCGGCCGGCGGATGCCCTCGTCCTCGTCGCCGAAGGGCGAGCGGCTGCGCGCGCCCGGCCAGTACGGCTCGGGGGCGGGCACCGGCTGGGCCCGGCGGGCATAGGGGCGCGGCTCGGGCCGGCCGAACAGGGCGCCGAACGGGTCGTAGCGGTCGGCATCCGGCGCCTCGTCGGGCATCCGGCCCGGGTTCTCGCCCGGCAGACCGCCCTCGATCGCGTCGCCGTCCTGCTCGCTGTCCGGCCGCATCGCGTAGATCTGCTCCTGCGGCACCAGCTTGAAGCGGGTCTCGGCGAGGCGCCCGTCCACCGAGAGGCGGAAATGCTCCATGAAGCCGCCGCCGGCGACCCGGCTGCCGGAGCGCAGGTCGATCGGCTCGTCGGCGATCAGGCGCTTGGCCTCGGGGCTCGGGCCGGAGAGTGGGGACTTCGCCACCCCGTTGGCCCAGGCGGCCTGGAGCACTTGGGAAAAAATCGGCACCGAGAGGTGGCCGCCGGTCTGGCCGCGGCCGAGGGTGCGGCGCCGGCCGTCGGCATTGTCGTAGCCGACCCAGGCCACGATGGTGATCTCGTTGGTGAAGCCTGAGAACCAGGCGTCGTTCTCGTCCTCCGAGGTGCCGGTCTTGCCGGCGACGTAAGGCGAGAACCGGGCAAGCGCCGCGGCGGTGCCGCGCTGGGTCACGCCCTGGAGCAGGCTCTTGAGCTGGTAGAACGCCACCCGGTCGGCCGAGCCGATGCGGGCGAGCGGCCGGTCCGCGTGCTGGTAGAGCACCTTGTCGCCCTGCGTCACGCTCTCCAGGCCGTAGGGGGAAGGGCGCTCGCCCTCGTTGGCCACAGCTGCGTAGAAGGTCGCGAGGTCGATCATCCGCACCGGCTGGGCGCCGAGCACGAAGGGGTAGTAGCGCTCGCACTCGGCGTAGAGCTGCGCTTCGAGCGCGATGTCGCAGACCTTCGAGAGGCTCGCCGGCGCCTTCTCGGCGATGCCGCCGCGCAGGAGCTGCGCGGTGACGAGGTTCTTCGAGTGCTCCAGGCCGCGGCGCAGGGTGACGGGGCCGGAGCCACCCCCGCCCTCGTAGTTCTTCGGCGACCATGAATCGCCCACCCCGCCGATCGGCGGCAGGGTCACGCGGGCATCCATCACCAGGGTGTTGGGCTGCAGGCCGGCATTGAGCGCGGCAAGGTAGGTCAGGGGCTTCAGGGTCGAGCCGGGCTGGCGCACGCTCTGCGTCACCCGGTTGAGCTGGCTCAACGGATAGGAGAAGCCGCCCGCCATGGCGAGGATCCGCCCGGTGCGGTTCTCCAGCACCACGACCGCGCCCTGGACCTGCGGGCGGATGCGGAGATCCGCCCGGGGGGCGCCCTTGCTCTCCCACACCTTCACCCGCACGACATCGAAAGGAGCGAGCCGGCCGCGGGCCGCGCCCGGGTTCAGGCTCGCGACCCGCCCGTCGGCGAGGCCGACCCGCACGCCGCCCTGGCCGCCGGTCGAGAGCACCACGGCCGCCGGCCAGTGCACGTCGTAGAGCGGCAGGCGCGCGGTCTCGAGCGCCCGCTGCCAGGCGGGTTTCGGCCCGGCGGGTTTCACGACCTTGGCCTGCTTCGATCCCTTCTTCCCCTTCGGCTCGGGGGTCGGCGCGGGAGCGGGCTCGGGTGCCGGCGGGGCTCCGGCGGCCTCGATGCGACGCACGGCGTCGGCGAGGTTCGCCTCCGGCCCCTCGTACCGCGCGCGGCCGGTCGAGGCCTCGTAGCGCGACAGGCTCTCCTGCAGGATGCCCTCGGTCGCCTCTTGGAGGCCGGCGTTGAGGGTCGAGCGCACCGTGTAGGCGCCGGCCGTCAGCGAATCGAGGCCGGCGAGCGTGCGCGCCTCGCGGGTGAGGTGGTCGACGAAGTGGAAGCCGGCATCCTGGCGCAGGCGCTCCAGCGGCGCGAGGCCCAAGGGGGCTGCGAGCGCCGTATTCATCTCGGCTTCCGTGATCGCGCCCTCCTCCTTCATGCGGGTGAGCACGTAGGCGCGGCGCTCCCGCGCCCGGTCGGGGTAGCGGTCGGGATTGTAGAAGTTCGGGCCCTTCGGCATGCCGCCGAGCAGCGCAGCTTCAGCCACGTTCAGGTCCTTGACCGACTTCCCGAAATAGCTCCGCGATGCCATCTCGACGCCGTAGGCGCCGCGGCCGAGATAGATCCCGTTGAGGTACAGGCCGAGGATCTCGGGCTTCGTCATCACCCGCTCGGCCCGGGCCGCGACGATCATCTCGCGGATCTTGCGCTCGTAGGTGACGTCGTCGCCGACGGACAGGTTCTTCACGACCTGCTGGGTGATGGTCGAGCCGCCCTGCGGCCGGCCCGGCGAGGCGAGGTTGCCGATGAAGGCCCGGATCACCCCGCGCTCGTCGATGCCGCGATGGGTGAGGAAGCGCTTGTCCTCGGCCGCGATGAACGCCTTCTGGACCAGCGGCGGGACCTCGCCGATCGGCACCGCGACGCGCCGGCCGTTGGGCTCGAAGGTCTCGGAGAAGCGCTGGCCCCGCCCGTCGAGGATCGTCGTCGCGCCGGGCAGCCGCAGGGCCTTGAGGGCGTTGGCGTCCGGCAGGTCGGTGACCGCCTTGTTGTAGAACTCGATCACGGCCCGCGCCTCGAAGGGCGAGTTCGCCGGGTTCTCGCCCTTGCAGAACTGCTTGTAGCTCGTGTTGAGCTCAGCAATGTCGAGGCCGTGCAGCAGCTTGGATTCGCCCGCGACAGCCTTGGGATCCTCCATCGCGGTCGAGATCAGGTCGTCGAGGTTGATGTCCTCGATGTCGAAGGCCTTGCGCATGTGGGCGCAGCCGTCGCGCAGGAGCTGCACCACCGCCGGGCCGTCCTTGGCCGGATCGAACTGGGTCCGGATCGCATCGGGACGGGTGGTGACCTGGCTCAGCGTCAGGGCCGTGGCAAACAGCTTGATGAGGATCGCGTTCATCGATGACCAGGGGCCGGGACGAGGCCAGCGGCAGGAGGCGCCCGGCGGCCTGAACCGGACATGGACGGACCCGACATCGACAACGCGGCTGTTTTAAGGACGCGGCGGGGAGGCCGGTGACGGGGCGGCAGGGTCCACGGCCTCGCCCGGCAGGCGGCGCAGGGCGAAGGCCGTGAACACCCCGATCAGGCAGAGCGCGAGGCCGAACCACGTGAAGGCGTATTGCAGGTGGTTGTTCGGCAGGTCGACCCGCAGCTGCCCGCCCTTCGGCCAGCCGCCGGGAACGGGCGTGGCGTCGGCCTCGATCAGGTAGGGGGCGACGCCGGTCAGGCCTTTCGCCGCCGCGATGCCCGGAACGTCGCGGTTGAACCACTCGCCGGTCTGCGGGTTCGGCGCCGGCACGAACATCGCCCGCGCCTCGCTCTGGCGCAGCATGCCGGTGACGGTGGTCTCGGTCGTGACCTGTCCGGCCGCGCGGCGGGCCGGATCCTTGAGCTCGGTCGGCACGAAGCCGCGATTGACGAGCACGGTGCGGCCGTCGTCGAGCGCCAAGGGGGTCACGACGTAGTAGCCCTGGAGCGCCCGGCCCGGCGTGTCGCCGGGCGCCAGCCCGTGGACCAGCGTCTCCTTGTCCTGAAGAAAGCGGCCGGTGGCCCGCACCCGCTCGAACTCGTCGCGGACGGGATCGAAGCCGTCGAAGGCCGGCAGCGGCGCCGGCGGCTCGATGCGCGAGCGGGCGACGATCCGGTCGATCAGCGCCTCCTTCCAGGCCTTGCGCTCGAGCTGCCAGACCCCGAGTCCGATCAGGATGCTTAAGCAGACCAGGCTCGCGAGGGCAGGGACCACGAGATCGCGCAGGGCCGCGCGCCGCTCCGCCGGGCCAGCCGGCGCCGTCACCGGAAGCGCCCCTGCGCCGCCTTGTTGGAATATTGCAGCGCCGCCATCATGCCCTTGAGCGGCCGGACCAGGAGCAGGCTCAGGACGATCGAGAGCGGCGCCCAGAGCGCGGCGTGCACCCACATCGGCGGCTCGTAGGCGAACTCGACCCACATCGCCAGGGCCACCACCACGATGCCGACGATCGACATCACGAAGAAGGCCGGGCCGTCGGCGGAATCGATGAAGCGGAAATCGAGGCCGCAGACCTCGCAGGAGGGGCGGAAGCTGAGGAAGCCCTTGAACAGGTGTCCCTCGCCGCAGCGCGGGCAGCGGCCGCGCAGGCCGACGGTCGCCGGGGAGTCGACGGTGCGGTTGTTGTCCATGGGGTCAACTCCTGAACGCGGGGATGCCAGCGCGATCTGGGGGTTTCTCGTCATAAGAAAAAGGGCGGCTCTCGCCGCCCTCTCATGATCCTGGTGCGTGAGGTGCTGGCTTAATGCGCGGCGGCGTGGCCGACGCCCGAGCCCCAGACGTAGATCGCGGCGAACAGGAACAGCCACACCACGTCGACGAAGTGCCAGTACCAGGCGGCGAACTCGAAGCCGAGGTGCTGCTTGGGGGTGAACTGGCCGAGATAGATCCGGTACAGGCAGACCGCCAGGAAGATCGTGCCGATCAGCACGTGGGCGCCGTGGAAGCCGGTCGCCATGAAGAAGGTGGCCGAGTAGATGCTGCCCGAGAAGCCGAAATGGGCGTGGCCGTACTCGTAGGCCTGGACGCAGGAGAACAGCGCGCCGAGCGCGATGGTCAGCCACAGGCCGTACTTCACGCCCTTGCGGTCGCCGTGCAGCAGGGCGTGGTGGGCCCAGGTGATCGTGGTGCCCGAGGTGAGCAGGATCAGGGTGTTGAGCAGCGGCAGGTGCCAGGGATCGAACGCCTCGACGCCCTTCGGCGGCCACAGGCCCCCGGTGAACTCGACGCGCGAGGCCTGGATCGGGTCGCCGGAATAGAGCGCCGCCTCGAAATAGGCCCAGAACCAAGCGACGAAGAACATCACCTCGGAGGCGATGAACATCATCATGCCGTAGCGGTGCGACAGCTGCACCACCCGGGTGTGGTCGCCGGTATTCGCCTCGTGGACGACGTCCCGCCACCAGCTCAGCATGGTGTAGAGCACGCCGATCAAGCCGGCGAAGAAGATGTAGGGACCGAGCGCGAGGTTCGCGATGGTCAGGCTCTTCATCCACAGGACGGCGCCCGTCGTCATCGTGAAGCCGCTCATCGAGCCGACGAGCGGCCACGGGCTCGGATTGACGAGGTGGTAGTCGTGGTGCTTCCCGTGCGCCTCGGCCATCGTGTCGGGTCTCCTGCCTGCTCTTGCGACCGGTCGCGCCCCGCGCCGGCCGTGGATCTCGTTTGACGCGGGGCGGCTCGCTCCCGGCGCCCCGGCTTGTCCGCCATCGGCGCTTAAGGTCACGCTTTAATGCCGCCCCGGCGGGGTTGTCACCTCGTCAATTGGCCCAGCCCCTCAATTCGCCTTGGTCCCCGCCGGCGTCGCGAGGGCGGCCTGCGGCTGGCCGTTCTTCGACGCGAAGTAGGTGTAGGACAGGGTCATCTCGGTGAGGTCGCGGGTGTTCGCATCGGCCTTGATGCCGGGCTCGAGGTAGAACACCACCGGGAAGTCCATGGTTTCGCCGGGCTGCAGCGTCTGCTCGTTGAAGCAGAAGCACTGCACCTTGACGAAGTAGCCGCCGGTCAGCCCGGGCTGGACGTTGAACGTCGCGATGCCGGTGCTCGGCACGCTGCCGGTGTTGGTGACGCGGAAGAACACCGTCTTGGTGGCCCCCAGTTGCGCCTCGACCTGCGGCGTCTCCGCCGCGAAGCGCCAGGGCAGCCCCGGCGCGACGTTGGTGTCGAAATGCACCAGCATGCTGTCCTGACTGACAGGGCCGGCGGCGGCCGCGCCCCGCAAGGGAGTACCGTCGTAGCCGGTCGCCTTGCAGAACAGGTCGTAGAGCGGGACGAAGGCGAAGGCGAGGGCCGTCATCCCGACCACGATGCCGAGGCAGGCGAGCGCCGTGGTGCGGGCTCGTTTCTGCTGGTGGTTGCGCGCATCGGTCATGGCGGCATCGCCCCTTCGCGTCACAGCGGCCGGTTGAGGACCTGGGGCCCGAGCTTGGCGATCGTCAGCACGTAGAAGATCAGGACCAGGGCGGCGAGCACCATCGCGATCGCGATGGAGCGCTTGCGCCGGCGCTGGATCTCGTCGGGGGTCAGTTGCTGGGGCACCGCACTCATCGCTGCATCGACCGGAGGGGGAGGGGTGCGCTCAGCCGAAGACCGGCCGGAACAGCCCGAGGCCCTGTTCCGCCAGCAGGGCGGAGAAGAGCAGGAACAGGTAGAGGATCGAGAAGCCGAACAGGCTCATCGCCGCCTTGTTGGCCGCCTCGCCCTCGCGCCGGTGCAGCACCTGGACGCTCAAGCCCACCATGGCGAGGCCGCCGACGAGGCCGACGAGCCCGTAGATCATCCCGCCGAAGCCGAGGAAGACCGGGGCGAGGCCGAGCGGGGCCAGCAGCACCGAGTAGGCGAGGATCTGGCGGCGGGTCGAGTCGGGCCCGGCGGTGTTCGGCATCATCGGGATGCCGGCCCGGGCGTACTCGCCGGCCTTGACCAGCGCCAGCGCCCAGAAATGCGGCGGGGTCCAGATGAAGATGATCAGGAACAGGACCGTGCCCTCGATCCCGATCGAGCCGGTGACCACCGCCTGGCCGATCATCGGCGGCAGGGCGCCGGCGGCACCCCCGATCACGATGTTCTGCGCCGTCGAGCGCTTCAGCCACATCGAGTAGATCACGGCGTAGAACACGATGGTGAAGGCGAGCAGCCCCGCCGACAGCCAGTTCGCCGCCAGGCCCAGCACCAGCACCGAGCCGACCGAGAGGGTGAGCCCGAAGGACAGGGCCTCGCCCGGCTGGATCCGCCCGGCCGGGATCGGCCGGGTGCGGGTGCGGGTCATCACCGCGTCGACGTCGGCGTCCCACCACATGTTGAGGCAGCCCGAGGCGCCGGCCCCGACCGCGATCATCAGGAGCGAGATCGCCCCGATCACCGGGTTCACGTGCGACGGCGTCACCGTCATCCCGACGAGGGCGGTGAAGATCACCAGCGCCATCACCCGGGGCTTCAGGAGCGCGAAGTAATCCGCGACCTCGCCGCCGGAGCTGCTCGCCTCGGCGAAGGGACGGTCGGAGATCGCGCTGTTCGTCAGGGAGGTCATGCTGGGTGTCGCGGCCATCGTGTGAAAGGGCTTGAAGGTGTCGCGCTCCTCGCCGGAGCGCCCGTCCGGGCGCTCGGGGGAAGAGCCGGGACCGTGCCGGTCCCCGGATCTCCCGCGGGAGACTTGCGCCGGTCGGACGGGCAAGTCTCCGCGCTATGTTGGTCCGCCGCGGCTTTTCCGCGGCGAACCGTGGTCCTTCGCGTCAGTGGGCGTGGGACGGCTCGTCCACGATCACCGGCAGGGTCTCGTACTGGTGGAAGGGCGGAGGCGAGGTCAGGGTCCACTCGAGGGTGGTGGCACCCTCGCCCCACGGGTTGTCCGCGGCCCGCTCCTTGGAGCGGAAGGCGAGCACCACGCCGATCACGAACACGACCATGCCCAGCGCGAAGATGTGGCCGCCCATCGTGGCCACCCAATGCCAGCCCGCGAAGGCCTCCGGGTAGTCGGCATAGCGCCGCGGCATGCCGGCGAGGCCGAGGAAGTGCATCGGGAAGAACAGCACGTTGGCGCCGATGAAGGCGAGCCAGAAGTGCAGCTTGCCGGCCCATTCGGGGATGATGCGGCCGGTCATCTTCGGGAACCAGTAGTAGACGCCGGCGAAGATGATGAACACCGCGCCGAGCGACAGCACGTAGTGGAAGTGCGCCACGACGTAGTAGGTGTCGTGCAGGTAGCGGTCGACGGCAGCGTTGGCCAGGATCACGCCGGTGACGCCGCCGACGGTGAACAGGAAGACGAAGCCGACGGCCCAGTGCATGGCGGCGGTGAAGCGGATCGAGCCGCCCCACATCGTGGCGATCCAGGAGAAGATCTTCACGCCGGTGGGAACCGCGATCACCATGGTGGCGAACACGAAGTAGGACTGGGTCTGAAGCGTCAGGCCCACGGTGTACATGTGGTGGGCCCACACCACGAAGCCGACGACGCCGATCGCCACCATCGCGTAGGCCATCGCCAGGTAGCCGAACACGGGCTTCCGGGAGAAGGTCGAGATGATGTGCGAGACGATGCCGAAGGCCGGCAGGATCATGATGTAGACTTCGGGGTGGCCGAAGAACCAGAACAGGTGCTGGTACAGGATCGGGTCGCCGCCGCCGGCCGGATCGAAGAAGGTCGTGCCGAAGTTGCGGTCGGTGAGCAGCATCGTGATCGCGCCGGCGAGAACCGGGAGCGACAGGAGCAGCAGGAACGCGGTCACCAGCATCGACCAGGCGAACAGCGGCATCTTGTGCAGGGTCATGCCCGGCGCACGCATGTTCAGGATGGTGGTGATGAAGTTGATGGCGCCGAGGATCGAGCCTGCGCCCGACAGGTGCAGGGCGAAGATCGCGAAGTCGACGGCCGGGCCGGGATGGCCGGCGGTGGAGAGCGGCGGGTAGACGGTCCAGCCGGTGCCGGCGCCGACCGCGCCGGGGGCGCCCTCGACGAACAGCGAGCAGACGAGGCTCATGAAGCCCGCGACCGTCAGCCAGAACGAGATGTTGTTCATGCGCGGGAACGCCATGTCCGGCGCGCCGATCATCAGCGGCACGAACCAGTTGCCGAACCCGCCGATGAGGGCCGGCATCACCATGAAGAACACCATGATGAGGCCGTGCCCGGTCACGAACACGTTGTAGGTCTGCGGGTTGGAGAAGTACTGCAGGCCGGGGGCCTCCATCTCCATCCGGATGCCGAAGGACAGGAAGGCGCCGACGATGCCCGCCGAGAAGGCGAACAGCAGGTAGAGGGTGCCGATGTCCTTGTGGTTGGTCGAGTTGAACCAGCGCGTGAAGAACGGTGGGGTGTGGTCGTGGGCGTGGTCGTGCCCTGCCGTGACGGCTTGAGCCATGGGGTCAGCCTCTTCGAGGAATGTCTCGGTCGGTCTGTCGAAAGGGGCGGGGCGCGCCGGCACCCCGCGTCATGAAATCAGCGGGCGCTGTTACCGCGCGTCAGCGATCATTGTTATTGCGCTTCCGCGAATTTGGCGCCGCCGTCGGTGCGGGCGAACTTGGTCTTGGCCTCCGCGGTCCAGGCCTGGAAGGCCTGCTCGCTCACCACCTTCACGGTGATCGGCATGTAGGCGTGGCGCTGGCCGCACAGCTCGGAGCACTGGCCGTGATAGGTGCCCTCACGCTCGGCCTTGAACCAGAACTGGTTGAGGCGGCCCGGGATCGCGTCGATCTTGAAGCCGAAGGACGGCATCGCCCAGGAATGCATCACGTCGGCGGCGGTGACCTGGATCTTCACGATCTTGTTCACCGGCACCACCATCTCGTTGTCGGTGGCGAGCAGCTTCGGCTGGCCCGACTTCACCTGGTCCTCGCCCTCGAGCAGGTTGGCGTCGAACTTGAAGCCGCCGACATCCTGCGGGTACTCGTAGGACCAGTACCAGGCGTGGCCGATGACCTTGACCATCAGGTCGGCCTTCGGGTCCGACAGCTGCGTGCGCAGCACCCGGAACGAGGGAATCGCGATCGCCACCAGGATCAGCACCGGAACGATCGTCCAGGCGACCTCCAGCATCGTGTTGTGGGTGGTGCGCGACGGGTTCGGGTTGGTCTTCTCGTTGAACTTGAAGATCACCGCGATCAGCAGGCCGAGCACGAACAGGACGACGGCCAGCATGATCCAGTTCAGAAGGTGGTGGAAATTGTAGATTTCCGTCGCCACCTCGGTCACCGGCCGCTGCAGGTCCATCTGCCACGGCACCGGCTGGCCCACGCCCGCCGCCGACGCGGCCGTGGCGGTGCCGAGGATCCCGGTCGCTGCCAGCGCCGCGGCGCGTCCCCAGAATCCGCGGCCCTTCGGCCGTCCTTGCGCCCTCGCCATCCCCATGGTGCCCTCGATGCTCCCCACAACAGGCTGTCTGCCGGCAACGGCTGCCCGCGCGGCGGGAGCGCCGTCGATCTCGGCCGCACGGTGCCGCTCCGCCGCCCTGCGGCCGTAGAGCCGGCCGAGACCCGGTCGGCGTCTCTCACCACAATGGCGCCGCAAGCGCAACGGCGTTGGCGTCGCATCGGCGTTCCGAATTCGCCTGTGGGCACTGGACATTCGTCGTGAGGCTCGAATGATTCCGCAAAAGCGTGCGCGACGGCTCGGGGCTTTCGCGACGCGCCGGACCTGGCCTCCACCCTTCGATGATCGACCGTCTCGAGTTCATCCTGGCGCTCGCCCAGGAGCAGCATTTCGGCCGCGCCGCCCAGGCCTGCGGGGTGTCGCAGCAGACCCTCTCGGCCGGCGTCAAGCAGCTCGAGGAGCGCCTGGGTGTGCTCCTGGTGCAACGCGGCTCGCGTTTCCAGGGCTTCACCCCGGAGGGCGAGCGGGTGCTCGACTGGGCGCGGCGCATCGTCGGCGACGCCCGCGCCATGCGCCAGGAGGTGGCGGCCCTGCGCCGGGGCCTGTCGGGCATGCTCCGGATGGCGGCGGTGCCGACCGCGACCCCGATGGTCGCCGCCCTCACCACCCCGTTCCGCGCCCGCCACCCGGCGGTGCGCTTCTCGGTGCAATCCGCGACCTCGCACGAGATCATCCGGCAGATCGCCAACCTCGAGCTCGATGCGGGCCTCACCTATATCGAGGACGAGCCCTTGGGCCGCGTCACGGCCCTGCCGCTCTACCGGGAGCATTACCGGCTGCTCACCGCGGCCGACGGGATCTACGGCGCGCGGGAGAGCGTGACCTGGGCCGAGGTCGGCCGCATCCCGCTCTGCCTCCTGACCCCGGCGATGCAGAACCGCCGCATCATCGACCGGCACCTGCGCGCCGCGGGCGCCGAGCCGGCGCCCCTCCTCGAGTCGAACTCGATGATCGTGCTGGTGACGCATGTGCGCACCGCCAAATGGGCCAGCATCATGCCGGCGGCGCTCGCCGAGACCTTCCGCCTCACCGAGCGGGTGCGGGCGGTGCCGATCACCGAGCCCGACGTCAGCCACACGATCGGCCTCGTCGTGCCCGAGCGCGATCCGATGACCCCGCTCGTCGCGGCGTTCCTCACTGAGGCGCGAGCCATCGCCCCGGGCCTCGCGGCGGAGGTGGCGGCGCTCTGAAACGGCCCCACCGCCGGTTCCATACGATCTTCGCAGAGATCGCGTTCGTTCGAGCGTTTTCCCTCGCCGAAGGCGAGTTCAACAAAAATTCCTTGTCGCTCCACCGGAACCACCCCGTTGATCCGGCGGCCCGGACCGCTCACGCTCCAGCCTAGAACGATAACGATCTGGGCTGGAAACCATGCCGAGCCACGACCTTGGCCGCGGAGCGGGCCGGGAGCCCTGGGACGTCGATCAGGCCGCCGCGATCGTCGCATCGCACGCCCACCGCGAGGGCGCGACGCTCCCGATCCTGCACGCTCTGCAGGCGACCTTCGGCTACGTCGATCAGGAGGCCGTGCCGCTGATCGCCGAGGCGCTCAACCTGTCGCGGGCGGAAGTTCACGGCTGCCTCACCTTCTACCACGATTTTCGCAAGGGGCCGGCGGGCCGCCACACCGTGAAGCTGTGCCGGGCCGAGGCCTGTCAGGCGATGGGCGCCGACGCCCTGCACGAGGACGTGCTCGCCCGCTACGACGTCGCCTGGCACGGCACCACCCGGGACGGGCGTGTGACGGTAGAGCCGGTCTTCTGCCTCGGGCTCTGCGCCTGCGGCCCGGCGGCCCTCGTCGACGGCGAGCCGGTCGGCCGCCTCGATCTCGACACCCTGGCGGATGCGCTGGAGACCGCCGCGTGAGCATCACTGTCTATCTGCCGAAGGACGCCGCGAGCCTCGCCCTCGGCGCCGACCGGGTCGCCAGGGCGCTGACCCGGGCCGCCGCCGTCCGCGGCCTCGACCTCACCCTGGTCCGCACCGGCTCGCGCGGCATGCTGTGGCTGGAGCCGCTGCTGGAGGTCGAAACGCCGGACGGGCGCATCGCCTACGGGCCGGTGCGACCAAGCGACGTCGAAGCGCTGCTCGATGCCGGGCTCGTCGACGGCGGTACCCATCCGCTCCGCATCGGCCGGCCCGAGGACCACCCCTATCTCGCGCGCCAGCAGCGTCTGACCTTCGGCCGCTGCGGGATCGTCGATCCGGCCTCGGTCGCGGATTACCGGGCCCATGGCGGCTATCGCGGGCTGGAAGCCGCGCTGGCGGCCGGGCCCGCCGGCACCGTCGAGGCGGTGAAGGCCTCGGGGCTACGCGGCCGCGGCGGCGCCGGCTTCCCGACCGGCATCAAGTGGAACACGGTGATGCTGGCGGAAGCCACGCAGAAATACGTGGTTTGCAACGCCGACGAGGGCGATTCCGGCACCTTCGCCGACCGGATGCTGATGGAGGGCGACCCCCTTACGCTGATCGAGGGCATGACCATCGCGGCTGTCGCGGTCGGGGCGACGCGCGGCTACATCTATTGCCGCTCCGAGTACCCCCACGCCTTCGCGGCTTTGGAAACCGCGATCACCGCCGCCGAGCGGGCGGGCTTCCTCGGCGCGAACGTCATGGGCTCTGGACGCGCCTTCCACCTTGAGGCGCGCCTGGGGGCCGGCGCCTATATCTGCGGCGAGGAGACCTCGCTGCTCGAGAGCCTGGAGGGCAAGCGCGGCATCGTGCGGGCGAAGCCCCCGATTCCGGCGCTGAAAGGCCTGTTCGGGCAGCCGACCCTCGTCAACAACGTGCTCTCCTTCGCCGCAATCCCGTGGATCCTGGAGCATGGCGGTGCGGCTTACGCGGCCTACGGCATGGGCCGCTCGCTGGGCACCCTGCCGATCCAGCTCGCCGGCAACGTCAAGCGCGGCGGCCTGATCGAGACCGCCTTCGGGCTGACGCTCCGCGAGGTCATCGAGGAATTCGGCGGCGGCACCGCCTCCGGTCGGCCCGTGCGGGCGGTGCAGGTCGGCGGGCCGCTCGGCGCCTACTTCCCCGAGAGCCTGTTCGACACGCCCCTCGATTACGAGGCTTTTGCTGCGAAGAAGGGCCTGCTCGGCCACGGCGGCATCGTGGTGTTCGACGACACCGTCGACCTCGCGCGCCAAGCCCGCTTCGCCTTCGAGTTCTGCGCCGCGGAATCCTGCGGCAAGTGCACGCCGTGCCGGATCGGCGCCGTGCGCGGGCTGGAGACGATCGACAAGGTGATCGCCGGCGAGTCGCCCCGCGAAAACCTCGCCCTCGTCACCGACCTCTGCGAGGTCATGACCGACGGCTCGCTCTGCGCCATGGGCGGTCTGACGCCCGTGCCGGTGATGAGCGCGCTCACCCATTTCCCGGAAGATTTTTCCGGCCGCGGCGCTCGCCTGCCGCTGGCCGCCGAGTGAGGACTTAAAGCCATGGCCCTCATCAAGGAAATCGACTACGGCACTCCGATCCGCGTCTGCGACCAGACCGTCACGCTGACGATCGACGGCCAGAGCGTCACGGTGCCGGCCGGCACCTCGGTGATGGCGGCGGCGATGCACGCGGGAACCCAGATCCCGAAGCTCTGCGCCACCGATTCGCTCGAACCCTTCGGCTCCTGCCGCCTCTGCCTCGTCGAGATCGACGGGCGGCGCGGCACGCCGGCCTCCTGCACCACGCCGGCCGAGGCCGGCATGGTGGTGCACACGCAGTCGGACAAGCTCGCGCGCCTGCGCAAAGGGGTGATGGAGCTCTACATCTCCGATCATCCCCTCGACTGCCTGACCTGCTCGGCCAACGGCGATTGCGAGTTGCAGACCCAGGCCGGCACGGTGGGCCTGCGCGAGGTGCGCTACGGCTATGACGGCGCCAACCACGTCTCGAAGAATTCCGAGCTGTATCTTCCGAAGGACGAGTCGAACCCGTACTTCGCCTACGACCCGTCGAAGTGCATCGTCTGCAACCGCTGCGTCCGGGCCTGCGAGGAGGTCCAGGGCACCTTCGCGCTGACCATCGCCGGCCGCGGCTTCGACTCGCGGGTGGCGGCGGGTCCCACCGACTTCTTCAACTCCGAATGCGTCTCCTGCGGCGCCTGCGTGCAGGCCTGCCCGACGGCGACGCTGCAGGAGAAGTCGGTCATCGCCCTGGGGCAGCCCGAGCATTCCAAGGTGACGACCTGCGCCTATTGCGGCGTCGGCTGCGCGTTCAAGGCCGAGATGCAGGGCGACCGGATCGTCCGCATGGTGCCCTACAAGGACGGCAAGGCGAACGAGGGCCATTCCTGCGTCAAGGGCCGCTTCGCCTACGGCTACGCCACCCACCAGGACCGCATCACCACGCCGATGGTGCGCGAGAAGATCACCGATCCCTGGCGCGAGGTGACGTGGGAGGAGGCGATCTCTCACGCGGCCACCGCCTTCAAGCGCATCCAGGCGCAGTACGGGCGCGACTCGATCGGCGGCATCACCTCGTCGCGCTGCACCAACGAGGAGGCCTACCTCGTCCAGAAGCTGGTGCGCGCGGGATTCGGCAACAACAACGTCGATACCTGCGCCCGGGTCTGCCACTCGCCGACCGGCTATGGGCTGATGTCGACGCTCGGTACCTCCGCCGGCACCCAGGACTTCAAGTCGGTCGAGCAATCCGACGTGATCCTGGTGATCGGCGCCAACCCGACCGACGGCCACCCGGTCTTCGGCTCGCGGATGAAGAAGCGCCTGCGCCAGGGCGCCAAGCTGATCGTGATCGATCCGCGCCGGATCGACCTCGTCCAATCGCCCCACATCCGGGCGGCGCATCACTTAGCCGTCAAGCCCGGCGCCAACGTGGCGATCGTCAACGCGCTCGCCCACGTCGTCGTGACCGAGGGGCTGGTGGATGAAGCTTACGTCCGCGCCCGCTGCGACCTCAAGGATTTCGAGATCTGGGCCCGCTTCATCGCCGACGAGCGCCACGCGCCGGAGGCGGTGCAAGACCTGACCGGCTGCGACCCGGCTGAGATGCGGGCGGCCGCCCGGCTCTACGCCAAGGGCGGCGCGGCAGCGATCTATTACGGGCTCGGCGTCACCGAGCACAGCCAGGGCTCGACCATGGTGATGGGCATGGCGAATCTCGCCATGGCCACCGGCAACATCGGCAAGCCGGGCGCCGGCGTGAACCCGTTGCGGGGCCAGAACAACGTCCAGGGCTCCTGCGACATGGGCTCGTTCCCGCACGAGCTGACCGGCTACCGCCACGTCTCGGACGACGCGACCCGCGAGACCTTCGAGGCCCTGTGGGGGGCGCAGCTCTCGCCCGATCCGGGCCTGCGCATCACCAACATGCTCGACGAGGCCGTCGCCGGCACGTTCAAGGGTCTCTACATCCAGGGTGAGGACATCGCCCAGTCGGATCCCGACACGCACCACGTCACGGCGGGCCTGCGAGCGATGGAGTGCATCGTCGTCCAGGACCTCTTCCTCAACGAGACCGCGAAATACGCCCACGTCTTCCTGCCGGGCGCCTCGTTCCTGGAGAAGGACGGCACCTTCACCAATGCCGAGCGGCGGATCAGCCGGGTGCGCCAGGTGATGGCGCCGATGGGCGGCTACGGCGACTGGGAGGGCACGATGCTGCTCTCGAACGCGCTGGGCTATCCCATGAGCTACAGCCACCCGTCCGAGATCATGGACGAGATCGCGGCCCTCACCCCGAGCTTTGCCGGCGTGTCCTACGCCAAGCTCGAGGAGCTCGGCTCGATCCAGTGGCCCTGCAACGACAAGGCGCCGCAGGGCACGCCGATGATGCATGTCGACCGCTTCGTGCGCGGCCTCGGCCGGTTCATGCTGACCGAGTTCGTCGCCTCCGACGAGCGCACCACGCGAAAATTCCCGCTGATCCTGACCACCGGCCGGATCCTGTCGCAGTACAATGTCGGGGCGCAGACGCGGCGCACCGCCAACTCGCTGTGGCATCCGGAGGACGTGCTGGAGATCCATCCCTTCGACGCCGAGAGCCGCGGCATCGTCGACGGCGACCTCGTCAGCCTGGAGAGCCGGTCGGGCGACATCGCCCTTAAGGTCCGGGTCACCGAGCGGATGCAGCCCGGCGTGGTCTACACCACCTTCCACCACGCCAAGACCGGCGCCAACGTCATCACCACCGACTACTCGGACTGGGCGACGAACTGCCCCGAGTACAAGGTGACGGCGGTGCAGGTTCGGCGTACCAACCGGCCCTCCGATTGGCAGGCCCGGTTCTATGAGGAAGACATCTCCCTCACCCGCATCGCACAGAGCCTCGATGCCGCCGAGTAGCGGCGTCGCGACGAGCCATGCCGTCCCGACCCGGGTCGTCGCCTACGGGCGCGGCGAGGAGCGGGACGGGATGCGCCCGCTCGCGGTCGAGATGCCGGTGAACGTGATCTACGGCGACGTGCCCTACGCCGTGATGATGACGACGCCGGCCGACCTCGAGGATTTCGCCTACGGCTTCAGCCTGACGGAAGGGATCGTCGCCGGGGCCGACGAGATCCGCGGCGCCGTGGTCGAGGACGGCGAGGGGGGCTTGCGCCTCGTCGTCGATCTCGCGCCGGGGCGCCTGCGCGAGCACCTCGCCCGCAAGCGGGCGCTGTCGGGCCGCACCGGCTGCGGCGTCTGCGGCATCGACGACCTGAAGGACATTCCCAGAGCCGAGCGGCGAAGTGCGGAGGGCGTCACGGTCTCGCTCTCGGCGGTCGAGCGGGCGTTGCAGGCCCTCGACGACCTCCAGGTGCTCGGCCGCGAGACGAGGGCGGTCCATGCCGCCGCCTGGGCCACCCGCGACGGGACCGTGCTGGCCGTGCGCGAGGATGTCGGCCGCCACAACGCCCTCGACAAGTTGATCGGCGCGCTCCTGCGGGCCGGCACCGCGCCTGAGGACGGCTTCCTCGTCATCACCAGCCGCTGCTCGTTCGAGATGGTCGAGAAGGCGGCGAGCTTCGGCGCGGCGATCCTGGTGGCGATCTCGGCCCCGACCTCGCTCGCCGTCGAGCGCGCCGCCCTGCACGGCCTGACCCTCGCGGCGATCGCCCGCCACGACACCGTCACCCTGTTCACCGCCCCCGAGCGACTGACCGTCCCGTGAGTGTTTTGCAATGAGCGCCGTCGATCCCAACGAGAAGCTCGTCCGCATGGCGAACCAGATCGCCGCCTTCTTCCGCTCCTACCCCCCGGACGAGGCGGTGGCGGGCATCCACAAGCACGTCACGGCGTTCTGGACCCCGCGCATGCGCGATCAGCTCGTCGCTTATTGCGGGGAGGCCGATCACGGCCTCGACCCGCTGGCGCTCACCGCCCTGAAGATCACCCCGAAGGCGAAGAGCCCGATCCGGGACGCGGTGACGGACCCGCACGCGCAGGGGCTGGGAGCGAGCGACGCGGGGTAACCCAGACCGTCACTGGACCAGAACCGCGCCGCCGCACCGCGTCCCGGTGACGGCGACGTCGGCGGAGCCGAGCGTCACGCCGGCGACGGCCAGGACCGACAGGAGGACGGTGTCGATCGGTGTCGCCGCCGCGCTCAAGGCGGCGCTGACCGCTCCCCTCAGGTCGAGCAGGCCCGGCAGTGCGAGGGTGCCCAGCCCGAGGGTGTTGACCTGCAGGTCGAGATTCGTGAGCAGCGATGCCGTCAGCGACGCGCCGATGGTGTTGGTCGACACGGTCTTGACGCGGCTGGCCCGGATGTCGTCGTCGGAGAAGGTCAGGGACTGGGTGGACGAGCCGAGCTGCACCGCCGAGCTTCCGGTGACCGCGACGAGGGGAGCCTGCAGGATCGTCGCCGGAGCGAGGACCGGACGGGGCGCGCCGAGGGCGAGCGCGCCGGGCGGAACCTGGCCGATCGCCAGGAACGCCACGCCGGTCGTGACGGCGAGCCTGACGCTGCGCTCGCTGACGGCGTTCCACGGGCAGGCGACCCGCGTCAGGACGGCGCGCGCCGGCGCGAGCTCGACGTAGATCGGAAGATAGAGGTTGATGAGGGCGAGTGGGCCGGGCAGCCACAGCTCGACGAGGAGCCGCTGCTGGGCGGTGCTCAAGGTGCCGCCGACGCCCGCGAACCCGGATGTGCGCCACGCCTCGCCGATGCGCATCGTGATCCGTGCGCCGGCAAGTCCTGGCACAGTGGCTCCGAGGTCGAGGCTGACTTGGTTGGCCGAGTTCGCCAGGAAGGCGGCTCCGGTGATCATGTCGAGCGCGTTGACCCAGAGCGCCTCGCCTGTCTGCGAGACCGGGGACGCGCCGACCTCGCCGGCCGTCAGCAGCCCCGCCAGACGGATGGAGGCACCGGCTCCGCTCAGGACCGCGATCAGGGTGTTGAGGGAGGACCGCGAGGCCGCGCTCGCACTCCCCGGCTCGGAGGCCTGGCCGATCAGCGCCATCACGTCCGCGATCCGCAGGCTGGTCTTCAGGACGTCGTCGTAGGTCCCGGCCTGGAGGCCCAGCCGCGGCGCCGCGCCGCGCAGGAAGGCCAGGGCATCGACCCTCAGGCTGGCGAGGGCCCGGTAATCCATGAGCGTGAAAGAGACGGTCGTCCCGAGCAGGCGTGACAGCAGGGCGTTCGCGATCCCCGCATCGAGGCTGACGAGGCGCGACCCGAGGCCGAACGCGGCGAGATCCGCGCGCAGGGCGGTGGCATCGCCGGAGACCGTGAAGCTCGCCGGTCCGCCGACGATCCGCGTGAAGGTCGTCCGTACGGTGCTGGACAGGTGAACCCGCGTTGCGTTGGGGGCCTGCCCGGCCGGCGTGAACCGGCCGGCGGCCGGAACCGCGCGGTTCGCGACGTAGGTGCCGGCCGCGACGGTCAGGTCGGCCGGGGCGCGATATCCGTTGTCGAGCAAGGACCGGGACGCGGCGGCAAGGCTGTGATCGGCCCGGGCCGCGGCGAGAGCGGCGAGATCGACCGCAGACTGGACGCGGCGCTTCTCGAGATAGACCTGGCCGAGATCGATCCCGAGGCCGGCGCACCCGCACAGGACCGTCAGCAGGACAGCCACGAGCGGCCCGATCGAGCCCGTCTCGTCGGCGCCGAAGCGCCGGCGCGGTCCGCGCCCGGTCACAGCCCGCCCCTCCGGATGCTGGCCGAGCGCGACAGGGTCTGCGGCACCGGCGCCGCCGGCGGGAGCAGGTTGAGCAAAGTCGTCTTGAGGTCGTACCGCAGGGTCACGACGAAGAGATCGGGATCGTTCGGATCCGGTCTGGCGTCGATGACGACGGCATCCGGTCGGAGCAGCTGGCTGATCGCAACGCTTCGTTGCGCCGTCGCCGTCGCCAGGGCCGCTCGCTCGGCCGGATCGAGCCCCGCGATGGCCGCCCGTGCGGCCTCGCTGGCAGCGGCCTGTAGACTGTGGGCGACACCGAGGAAGCTCCCGAATGCTATGGTGCCGAGGACGAGAGCCAGCAAGACCGGGGCGACGATCGCGAATTCGACGACGGCCGATCCCGATCGATCGTGGACGAACCGCGTCGGTGAGCCGCGCGGAGCACGCATGGGCAACCCCGGGTTGATCAACCTGAGATTGATTGAAGTGCAGGAAAGTTTCACGCTCGTTAACGCGTTGGCGGCGTGTTGCGTCTGAAGCCTGACGCTCGAATATGCTTTCGATGCCGATGATCGCACTCACTAGTCCAATCAAATTTTATCTAAAAGCATTGCAGTCATATACCGAGCTACTACTATGCTTATAAATATTTGTAATCATTATTACGATAATCAATTTGTCGGCACTTACTGGACTGCATCGAACCGAAATTATCAAAAAATGAGAGTTGTGGCAGCGATGAAGCGCAACCGCTGCTTGATTGGCTCGCGAATACCATCCAGCCACCCGCAAGCTGCATGCTCTCGGGACCGCTTGCAGGTCGTGATGACCTATGGTCATCTAACCGCGTGATCGAGCGGAAAGCGCCAGGGCGTCACGGCCCCACATCCGGCAGGCGGCCGGGTGTCTTCGGGCGAGAGCATCGCCGGTCACGAACCCAGGAGACGACGATGGGGTGGTTTCGGCCACGCTTTCGCGTTTTGATGTTCTATAAACGAGTGCGGAGGACCAGCGTGACACTGATCCTCCGCGTGCAGCTCGGATAGTCGGAGCGTCAAAAGGGGCGGGGGTAGCAGCCCCCGTCCCACTCCGGGGCTGAATTTTAAAGCCTGCTGACCGACAGTCAACACGCCCCGCTCACGCCAGCCCTTCGCTCCCATTCGGCAACCGGATCGCGAAAGTGGAACCCGGCTCGGGCGCGTGGGTCTCGGCCGTCGCCCGTCCGCCATGCAGTTCGGCGATCCGCTTGACGATCGACAGCCCGAGCCCCGTCGAGCCCTCGCCGGCGGTGGGCTTGGCCGAGAGGCGCTGGAAGCGGCCGAACAGGCGGCCGATATCTTCCGGCGACAGGCCGGGACCGTGGTCGCGCACGGCATAGACCGTTTCCCCGGCCTCCTGCGCCACCGTGACGACGATCTCGGCCCCGGCCGGCGAATACTTGATGGCGTTCGAGATCAGGTTGTCCATCGCCTCGCGCAGGCGCTCGGCGTCGCCGTGCAGCGTGACGCTGTCGGGGATGTCAGAGCGCAGGGTCTGGCCCTTGGTCTCGGCCAGCGGCGCGTTGGCCTGCGACACCTCCCGGGCGAGGGCGGCGAAATCCACCGGCTCGCGGCGGAGAACGATGTCGAGGGCGTCGGTCATCGCGTCGGCGATCAGAGTCTCGATCATGCCGGTGAGGCGGCGCGCCGTCTCGCGGATATGGCCGATCTGGGCGTGCATCGCCTCGGCCGGCGGCGGCTTGGCCTCGATCATGTCGCCCAGCATCTCGGTCCGGCCGAGGATGACAGCGAGCGGGTTCTTCAGGTCGTGGGCGACCGTGCCCAAAATCTCGGTCTTGAGCTGGTTGGCGCGGCGCAGGTCCGAGCGCTGCATGGCGAGCCTGCGGTTGGCCCGCATCAATTCGCCGGTGCGCTCCACCACCCGCTGCTCCAGGCCGATATTGGCCCGCTGCAATTGCTCGTAGAGGATCACGTTGTCGAAGGCGACCGACAGGCGCGAGGTGAACAGGCCGATCAGCGCGCGGTCCGTCTCCGAGAGCGAGCGATCGGCCTTCAGGAGCGCGACGATCTCGCTGCCGCTCGCGGTGTGGACGTAGAGGGTCGACCAGCGGTCGCCGAAGGTGTGGCGCCGCTCGGTGAAGGCCTGGGCGACGATTCCCCGCACGTCGTCGTCGAGGGGGCGCTGCCCGTCCCCGCCGGCGAGGTGCTGGTAGCAGCCCGAGCCCGCGAGCACGCTCACCGCATCCTGCGGGCCGGATTGCTCGCGCAGGACCAGGATGCCCTCGCAGGCGACGTTGAGGAGCGAGGAGACCTGGGTCAGCACCCCCTCGGCCAGCCGCTGCATCGACTTGTAGTCGAGCAGCATCGGTGCGGCGTCGATGATGATCTCGAGCCCGCGCCGGGTCTCCTCCAGGCGCTTGAGCTGCTGGTAGGCGCGGAGCGCCGCGGTCAGGCTGGTGAACAGCTTGTCGGCGGTGAGCTCGGTCTTCGCCTTGTAGTCGTTGATGTCGTAATCGACGATGACGCGCCGTTCCGGCGCCTGGCCGGGCTGCCCGGTGCGCAGGATGATGCGCACGGTCTCGTCCTTCAATTCGCGCCGGACGAAGTCGACGAGCTGCAGGCCCGCGTCGTCGGTCTCCATCACCACGTCGAGCAGGATCACCGCCATGCCGCGCCGGGCCGAGAGCAGGGAGCGGGCCTCGGATGCCGAATAGGCCGAGATCAGCTCGAGCCCGGCCCCGTCGAGCCCGTAGCCCGAGAGGGCGAAGCGGGTGCCCTCGTGCACCGCAGGGTCGTCGTCCACCACCATCACCGGCCAGGCGGCGGTTGGCAGGTCCGCGCCGGGCTCGTCGTCCGGCAGCAGGAAGAGGATGTCGTCGTCGCTCATCGACCGTCCGTGCGCGCGGCCCCGGCCGCGCCGGCGGCGCGCGAAGCTTCGCGCCGGCATCCTGGCCGGGAGGACGCGAAACGACAAGGTCGCGCAAGGTGGCGACGAACGAACCGGCCCGCTCCAATGTGATTTGTCAGGGCTCGACCGTTCGGCGGATCGACGCCGCCGCTGCGCGACCCCCGATGACCGGGCTCTCGTCCGAGCGACGACACGCGACGTCGGGTGCGCGAGAGCACATCCCGTGCGACGACCTTCACCACGTAATGATCGTGCAACAGAGCCCGCCTACAAGCGCCGCGCTTGCAGAACAGGGAGGCACGCCATGCTTCACGTGGTCCCGGAACATGTCGGCGCGATCGCCGCACCGCTGCCCGACGATGCGCCCTGGCAGCGCGACCTCGATGCCCTGGACGCGCTCCTGCAGGATTCGCGTCCGCAGCGCCCGAGCCGGGCGCAGATCGCCGCCCTGATCGAGGCCGAGGCGCCCGGCGCCCTCTCGGCCGCGTCCCGCGCCCGGATCGCCGAGCGGCTGGCCGGCATCCTCGCCTGACTCGAAGCGGGGGGCGCGACGCATGGACCTGAGGACAAATTCGGTGCTGCGCCCCGCCCGGCGGCGCGGCACGTGGACGGAATGCGCCCAAGACGGCATTGTCGTCACTGGCGACCCGGGTTTTCGGGGCCGCTGCGGCACGGGGGCGCGGGATGGTGGCGAGGCGGGGACGCGGGCGGTCGGCCCGCTCGGGAGCGGCGTAATGACGGGTGCCGCCCCGCACGTCGTGGTGGTCGACGACGAGCCCGATGCCCGCGCCATGGTGGGCGACTACCTGCGGATGCACGGGTTCGAGGTCAGCCTGTGCGACGGCGGCCGCGCCCTGCGCCGGCGCCTCGCCGAGGTCGCCCCCGACCTGATCGTCCTCGACCTCAACATGCCGGAGGAGGACGGGCTGTCGATCGTGCGCGACCTCAAGGGCCGCTCGACCATTCCCATCATCATGCTCACCGCCACCGCGAGCCCGATCGACCGGGTGGTCGGCCTCGAGCTCGGGGCGGACGATTACCTGCCCAAGCCGTGCGAGCTGCGCGAATTGGTGGCGCGCATCCGCTCGGTGCTGCGCCGGGCGGCGCAGACGCGCGGCACCACCTCCGAGCCGGCCCAGCCGGGGATCCAGCCCGAGATCCGGCAGGAGAACGGCGTCCGGTTCGGCCGGATGATCGTCGACACCGAGACCCTGCGCCTGCGCGACGAGGCCGGCACCGAGCAGATCCTGACCCGCTCCGAATACGCCCTGCTGAAGGCCTTCCTCGACAACCCCAAGCGCGTGCTGACCCGCGAGCGCCTGCTCGACCTCGCCGACGCCCGCGACCCCGAGGCATTCGACCGGGCGATCGACGTGCGGATCAACCGCATCCGCAAGAAGGTCGAGCCCGACCCGGCCAATCCGCGTTTCATCAAGACCGTCAGGGGGATGGGCTACGTTTTCCGGCCCGACGGCGATTGAGGGCCAAGGCTGCCCCGCGGCAGGATTCCGCGACCCGGGGCTTGATCGAGGGCGGGGGGCTCGCCACGCTATTCCAGCAGAATGCCGTCGCGCTATGTAGGGCGGGATAGGGAATCGTTTGCCCGCCGCCGCTGCCGAGGAGAAGGCCGTTGTCGCCCAGCCCCGCTCCCACCCTCTCCGGCGCCGATCCGGTCGCCGGTATCGTCGATCCGGTCTGGCGGCGGCTGCGCCAGGAGGCCGAGGCCGTGATGCGCGACGAGCCGCGCCTCGCCTCGTTCCTGTTCGCCAGCGTCCTCAACCACGCCACCCTCGAATCGGCGGTGGCGCACCGCGTCGCCTCGCGGCTCGGCCACCCGGCGCTGACCGCCGACCTGATCGCCCAGAGCTTCGCCGAGGCGGTGGCGGACGATCCCGGCATCGGCCAGGCCTTCCGGGCCGATATCGGCGCGGTGATCGACCGCGACCCGGCCGCCGGCCGGGCGATCGAGCCGGTTTTGTACTTCAAGGGCTTCCACGCCATCCAGGCCCATCGCCTGAGCCACTGGCTCTGGACCCGCGGCCGGCGCGACTTCGCGCTCTACCTGCAGAGCCGCTCGTCGGAGGTCTTCCAGACCGACATCCATCCGGCGGCGCGGATCGGCCGCGGCATCTTCCTCGACCACGCCACCGGCCTCGTCGTCGGCTCGACCGCGGTGATCGAGGACGAGGTCTCGATGCTGCACAACGTGACCCTCGGCGGCACCGGCAAGCAGGGCGGCGACCGCCATCCGAAGATCCGGCAGGGCGTGATGATCGGCGCCGGCGCCAAGATCCTCGGCAACATCGAGGTCGGCGCCCGCGCCCGGGTTGCCGCCGGCTCGGTCGTGCTCCAGGCGGTGCCGCCCTGCACCACGGTGGTGGGCGTGCCGGCGCGCGTCGTCGGCTCGGCCGGCTGCTCCGACCCGGCGCGGGCGATGGACCAGTTCATCCACCTGATGGACGGGATCTGACGGCCCCGCGTCGCGCCGCCTTGCCCCCCCGGCCCCGCCGTGGCAAGGCGGGGGCCCTACCGATCCGAGCCCCCGTGGACCGCCCGGCGGGGGAGGGTCGTCGTCGCATCCCGAGCCCGCCCGCGGCTCTCGGGGTCCTGGTTGAAGGCGGCCGATGCCGGCGCCCGCTCGGGGCACGGTCGCGGCCGAACTTTGAAGCACGTGAAGAGGCCAGCGTGAACAAGACCGAGATGACGAAGGTGGAAGGCTACCTTCGCCGCACTTTCGCCAACCACAACATCCGGCTCGTCGCCCGTCCCAAGAAGACGGACTCGGCTGAGGTCTATATCGGCGAGGAATTCCTCGGCGTGCTGTCGGTCGACGACGAGGACGGAGACCGCTCGTTCAATTTCTCGATGGCGATCCTCGATACCGACCTGGACGAGTAGTCTCGTACAAGTCGTCTCAAGGCGTCAGGGGTTGGAGCCGAACAGCCGCTCCAGCCCCGCGAGGCCGGCGCCCCAGGAGGGCAGCCGGTCGGCCGAGAAGCGCAGGCGTAGGCTCACGCCGCCGACCCGGATCTCGCTGAGGCAGGCGGCGTCCGGCTCCGGCACCCGCCCGGTGGCGCAGCGCGCCGCGAACCGGCTGCCCTCGCCCTGTGCGAGATAGAGATCCTCGCCCTCGAACGGCGTGCCGGCCCGGAAGCGCCGGCGCATCAGGCCGTCGGTGAGCGGCTGCGCCTCGGCGGTTAGGAAGCGGGCGTAGCGCCGGGCCGGGCTCAACGGGGCCTCGGTCTCGGGTGCCCGGGTCGCGGTCACCCGCATCAGGCCGGGCAGGGCGCTGCCGGTCAGCTCGGTCCATGGAATCGCCAGGTCGATCCGCTCCGGCGTCGCCTCGGCGGCGGCCCCGGGCCGCACGATCCAGGCCGCCGGCAGGACCAGGGGCCGGGGGGTGAGGGTGCTCACCACCACCGGTCCGGCCGGTGCCATCGGGCGCGCGAGCCAGGCCGCGACTACGCCCGTGAGGGCGAGCGAGCCGGCGAGGCCTAGGGCCGCCGCCAGGATCAGGCGCCGGTCGACCGGATGGGCGGCGATGGGTGGAACGGCGGGGCGGCCGACCCGCGCCGCGTGCATCACGTCCCGTTCGAGTCGCGCCACGGTGGCGCTCAGTGCAGGCCCCATGGCGCCCGCCTCCGATTCGTTCGATCGATGCCCGGAGCGGGCATGTCCCGGAACGTTCGGCTCCGACCGTTAACGGCTCCTTACCGGAACCCGGTCACGGGTCGTATTTCTGTGGCATGGGGGACCCATGCCGAGGGGAATCCCGCAACGGGACCGGCTGCAAAGATCTGTGGATAACGAAAAATTAACCATAACCCTAAATCGCGCCTGGCGCAGGGTGGGACGAACGCGGCTTCCGGAGTTTAACCTCCCATGAACTTCTCGCCCTCCGCCCTCGAGAACATCCAGACCCTGGTGCTCGGCCTCGCTTTCGCGGGCCTCCTGGCGAGCGCCTTCGAATGGGCGACGGCGCGGCGCGCGAGCTTCGGCCTCCTGTCGGGCGGCGGCCTCGTGGCCATCGCCTCCCTGCCGGTCCTCGCTTTCGGGGCGCCGTTCATCATCCTGCGCAACACCGTGCGCGGTCGGCGGATCGAGGGGCGGCCGATCCCCTTCGTGATGCTGGCGACGATGCTGGCCTGCGGCTGGAGCCTGGTCTCGGGCCGGGTGGTGCTCGACCTGGCGCACCTGGTCTCGGGCGCCTGAGGGGCTGTCCGATCCGCCTTCTCGTTTCAAACGCTCAAGGTCATTCCGGGGCCGCGCAGCGGAGCCCGGAATCCATAACCGCGGATGGTTCAGGATCGGGCGGAGGCCGTTCCCGCTCATTCTGAAACCCCCCGAGGGTCTGGATTCCGGGCTCCGCTGCGCGGCCCCGGAATGACGAGAAGGGGGTCAATGCCGTGGGACGCCGACGAACAGGCTCCGCGGGCATGGTCGAGAGGGCGGTATGCTCACGCCTGTCTCGCACGAAACAGTATCGAGGCGCCTGCCCCCCTCAGCGATTCGCCGTGGTGACCGGCGAGGTCACGCCGTTGAGCGCGACCCAGGCGAGGCCGTCCTGGCCCTCGCGCTTCACGTAGGTGTAGCCGGTGCGCTGCCAGGGCAGGATCGCGTTGGTCTTGTTGTCGAGGATGTAGTCGCCGCGGTCGGTGCGGACCATCAGGACCGCGTGGCCCTCGCCGATCTCGTCGATCACCACGGTCATCCGCAGGGCGCGGCGGGCGAGGCCGCGCTCCACCAGCATCCGGCGCTTGAGGAGTTGGTAATCCTCGCAATCGCCCATGCCGTCATCGGGAAAGTCCCAACGGTCGACGACGCCCCAATGGTCCTGGTCGATCACTGGGCGGATGCGGCCGTTGACGCGCCGGTTCACCGCCGTCAGCGTGCGCCACAGGGCCGGCGTCATCGTCAGCGTGGTCGGCTCGCTGGTGTCGACGGCGCATTCCGCCGGATAGCGGGTGCAGAAATCGGTCCAGGCGCTCACGGGCTTCGCCGCTCCGCCACGCTCGATCGCCACGCTGGCATCGGGCAGGGCCGCGAGGGTCTGGGTCTGCCCCTGGGCGGTCGCGCCGCCGATCAGCAGCAGCGTGCCGAGAAGTCCCAGCTGCGCCGCTCGGGCGCCGCGCTTCAGGAGGCCCTGGCGATCGACATGTCGCACGTCGACATGGCTCGCCCGGCCGAGGCCGTCCATCACTGCCCGCATTGCCCCATCGACTCGTCGCTTGGTTCTTGCATCCAAGCTGCCACGGGGGCCGACGGCGCTCAACCGAAAAATTTAAACCCTGGTAAACGCTCCTGCCGCACTTTGGTTCCAATTCGGCACGCAGATTCTTCGGCTGATTCGTCCCCTCACCGATTGGCGGTGACGGTCGGGGCGGTGGCACCACCCAACGATACCCAGGCGGTCGCGTCCTGCGATTCGCGCTTGATGAAGGTGTATCCTGTCTTGTGCCAGGGCAGCACGGCGCTGGTCTTGTTGTCGAGGACCAGATCGCCGCGGTCGGTGCGCAGCATCAGCACGGCGTGGC
>NZ_JBEXZS010000212.1:0-10075 GCF_040593685.1 Methylobacterium sp. EM32
CCTGCATCGAGTCGCGCTACGACCTCGAGGGCAAGCTGCCGCTCGGGGTCAAGCTCGCGAACAAGATCGAGGACGGGGGCAAGAAGATCGCCGAGTTCGTCTCGTTCCAGAGCGAATTGCGGGTGCTGCCGCCCGATGAGGCGGGCAAGCTCGTGCAGCTCACCAAGATCGAGGCGCCGGTGGCCGGCGCGATGGAGCAGAACATCTTCTGGGTCAACCAGATCCTGCGCTTCGGCAAGTTCCTGGCGGTGATGCAGCCGGTGGCGGCCGACCCGAACAAGACGGTGGTGACCGCCTACATGACGCTCGGCATCAAGGGCGACGTGCTCGACCGCAAGAAGGAGTACGAGCGCGTGCCGGTTCTGCGCAACCTGCTGCCCGCCCAGGTGCTGATGGGCAATTCCTCGTTCAACACCGGCACCTCGATCAGCGCCGGCCTGCCGACCTACGCCCGCAACCGCATCGCGGCCTTCGCGGATGCGCTGGCGAAGGAGTGAGCGGCGAAGCCGCTTAACTCTTGCAAGAGAGAAGCGACCAGGGCCTGTTCGCATCTCTCTGGACAATGTCGAACCCTCCGCGTCATTCCGGGGCCGCGAAAGCGGAGTCCGGAATGACCCTGTGTCTGTCAGGATTGTCGTGAGACTTCCGGCAGGCTCACAGCGACCGACCGCGCCGGAACCGGTGGAAACACGATCCTCACCCGCAAGCCCGGCCCGCCGCCCGCCCCGTCATGCAGCGTCACCGCCGCACCGATCCGATCGGCGAGCGCCCGGACGACGGCGAGGCCGAGGCCGCTGCCCTCCGGTCCGTCGCTCCGGGCGATGCGGTAGAACCGCGAAAACACCGTCTCGCGGTGCTCCGGCGGAATGCCCGGCCCGTCATCCTCGATCTCGGCGAAGGCCCCCTCGCCCGAATCCGCCACCCGCACCACCACCCGGGCGCCGGCCCCGGCGTAGCGGACCGCGTTGTCGATGACGTTGCCGAGGATCTCGCCCACCAGCGTCGGGTGGCCCGTCACCATCACCGGCCCGTCCGGCCCCTCGTACTCGACCTCGATGCCGGCGCGCAGCGCCCGCGGCACGTGGTCGGCCAGCACCGTCGCGGCGATCCCCGCGAGGTCCATCTCCGTCAGGGCGATCGCGCCCGGATCCTCGTCGGCGCGGGCGAGCGCCAGGAGCTGCGCCAGCAGGTGCTCCAGGCGGCGCGCCGCGCCCTCGATGTCGTCGAGGGCGGCCCGGCCCTCCGGCGCCGTGCCCGCGCCGTGCCGGCGTGCGAGATCGACATGCATGCGCAGGACGGCGAGCGGCGTGCGCATCTGGTGAGAGGCGTCGCCGGTGAAGCGGCGCACCGCCCCCATCACCTCGTCGAGGCGCCCCAGCAGGGTGTTGAAAGCGAGGACCGGCGCCCTCGCCTCCACCGGCACCGCCGAGACGTCGAGGGGCAGGAGGCTGACTGCGCCAGGGGCGGCGCGCCCGGCGATCTCGGCGCTCAGCCGGTCGAGGGGCGCGAGGCCGCGGCCGATCCCGTACCAGGTCAGGATTCCGACGAGCGCCAGGAGGACGCCTTCGAGCAGGACGAGGCCGCCGAGGAGCCGGAGTTCGAGGCTGCTGCGCGCGTCCCGCGTCTCGGCCACCTGCACCAGCACCGCGCCGGGCTTGCCGTAGACCCGCCGCGCCCGGGCGGCGATCCGGACGGCCGCACCCCGCATCACCGCGTCCCGGTGCCGGGTGGGGCCGGGCTCGACCTCCTCGTCGGGGCGAGGCAGGTCGCGGTAGCCGGTGACGAGCTGCCCGCGATAGCTGACGCTGTAATAGACCCGGTCCTGCGACTGGCTCTCCAGCATGCCGAGGGCCACCCGCGGCAGGTCCACCGTCACCTCGTTGTCCTCGTCGAGCGCCAGGCGCTCGGCGATGGCCAGCACCGAGCCGTCGAGCAGGCGGTCATGCGTGGTCTCGACCACGTCCCGGATGACGAGGGCTCCGCCCAAGCCCAGAACCCCCGCCAGCGCCGAGGCCGGCAGGAGCATCCGCAGCATCAGCCCGCGCCGGAGGGAAGGCGGGCGCCGGCTCATCGGACATCGAGCAGGTAGCCGAGGCCGCGGATCGTGCGGATCTCCGGCCCGTTCGGCTGCAGCTTCTTGCGCAGGCGGGCGACGTAGAGCTCGAGGGCGTTGGGCGCCACCGCGTCGTCGAAGCCGAACACCTCGCCGGCGAGCCGCTCCTTCGGCACCACCTGACCGGCCTTCGCCATCAGCACCTCCAGCACCGCCAGCTCCCGGCGCCGTAAGCCTAAGACCTCGCCGGCGAGGGTGACGGTTCCCGACGAGCGGTCGAGGACGAGGCCCCCGCATTGCAGGACCGGGCTGCGCTGCCCTTGTCCGCGCCGGATCAGGGCGCGCACCCGCGCCTCGAACTCGGGGAGCGCGAAGGGCTTGGCCAGGTAGTCGTCGGCCCCGAGATCGAGCCCGCGCACCCGGTCGGTCATGCCGTCGCGGGCGGTGAGGATCAGCACCGGGACGGCGCTCACCGCCCGGATGCGCCGCAGCACCTCGAACCCCGACAGGCCCGGCAGGCCGATATCGAGCACGATCAGGCTGTAGGGCTCCGACAGGGCGATTCCCGCCGCCGCCGCGCCGTCCGGCTCGTGATCGGCCGCGTGCCCGGCGGCCCGGAGCGCCGCCACGAGGCCGCGCGCCAGGGCCGCGTCATCCTCCACGACGAGCACCCGCATCCCGCCGTTCCCTCCCGCTCGGCTCGTCGCGCGCCCTCGCCCCGGCGACGAGGGATCGCCGCCCGGGTTAGGAGATCGCCGCGCGAGCCTGTAGCTTGCGATCCTCGCCGTGGCGACCGCCGCGGGCAACCGGAAACCTTGGGGCAGGAAGAGGTTTTTGAGAGTGAGGACCCTCACGGCCGCATGGGTGAGCCTCGCCCTCCTCCTCGGCCCCGCCCGGGCCCAGGTTGACTCGCCCGTCGATGCGCAGACCGAGGGGCGCGCCGAGGCCGTGCGGGAGGGCACGGTCGTGGTGCGGGCGACGACCGACGAGGCGGAGGCCTCGGCCCTGCTCGCCGGCTTCCGGCACCGCTTTCCGGGCGTCGCGGTCGCGTATTCCAAGATGAACTCGTCGCGGCTCTACGACGAATTCCTGGCCGAGGCGGCCTCGGGCGGGGGCACGGCCGATATCCTCTGGAGCTCGGCGATGGACCTCCAGATCAAGCTCGTCAACGACGGCTACGCCGAGCGACACGTCTCGGGCGAGACCGACGGGTGGCCGGCCTGGGCGGTATGGCGCAACGAGGCCTACGGCATCACCGCCGAGCCGGTCGCCATCGCGTATAATCGCAGGCTCCTGCCCGAGGCGCGGGTGCCGCGCAGCCACGCCGAGTTCGTCCAGAGCCTGACCCGGCATCCCGAGGAATGGCAGGGCAAGGTCGCGACCTACGACCCTGAGCGCAGCGGCGTCGGCTTCCTGTTCCTGACCCAGAACCTGGAGGTCACGCCGCGGACCTGGGACGCGGTCCGGGCGCTCGGCCAGGTCGGGGTGAAGCTCTACACCGCCACCGCCACGATGCTCGACCGGGTCTCGGCCGGCGAGGCGCTGCTGGCCTACGACGTGCTCGGCTCCTACGCCCGCGAGCGGGCGAAGCAGGATCCGGCCGTCGGGGTGGTGCTGCCGAGCGACTACACGCTCGTCACCTCGCGCATCGCGCTCATCCCGAAGCAGGCCCGGCACAAGGCGGCGGCCCGGCTGTTCCTCGATTACCTGCTCTCCCGGGAGGGCCAGGCGCTGCTCGCCGCCCGCTCGGTCACGCCCGCCCGCGCGGAATCCCGCGCGCCCGACGATCCCGTGACCCGCGCGACCGCCCTGCGGCCGATTCCGGTCGGACCGGAGCTTCTGACCTCCCTCGACCAGATCAAGCGCAGCCGCACGCTGCGGCAGTGGCGACGGGCGATCGAGGGGCGGTAAGACGGGACCGGCGAGTTCCCGAGGGCTCCCCCACCCCGCGACAGGTTACTGACAGTTTCGCCCCCTACCGTGCAACTCAACAAGCACGGAGGAAACGATGCAAGTCACGGGCATGCTGCACGGCGCAAAGCTCCTGCAATTCGCAGGATTTCCCACGGCCGAGGTGCTGGGGCCGGACGCGAGCGAAGAAGAGATCAAGGGCC
Source organism: Methylobacterium sp. EM32 (assembly GCF_040593685.1). Lineage (NCBI taxonomy): Bacteria > Pseudomonadati > Pseudomonadota > Alphaproteobacteria > Hyphomicrobiales > Methylobacteriaceae > Methylobacterium > Methylobacterium sp. EM32. The sequence continues at coordinate 4,168 of NZ_JBEXZS010000212.1, forward strand.
TGATCGATCGCCACGGCTCGGTCTTCATCAAGCCGGTGTTCAAAGGCGGCGTCGGCAAGAAGGGCAAAGCCGGCCTCCTCGGCCGCGCCCACGACCTGAAGACCGCGCTTCGCGAGAAGGAGCGGCTCTACTTCGTCGAGCACCGCCACGGCAACGTCGTCGCCAAGGCCAACGGCGTCACCTTCGAGGGCGCGGTGCCGGCCGAGCACGAGGTCTATTTCTCGATCTCCGACAGCACACGCTACCGCGCGCCGACCATGACGCTCACCCACAAGGGCGGCGTCGACATCGAGGAACTCGACAAGGGCGAGGTCGTCCAGGTCCCGTTCGATCCGCTGACCGGCCTCAAGGCCTTCGTGGTGGCGAACGCGCTCTCCGAGCTGAACGCCCCGAAGGCGCTGATCTCGCCCCTGGTGCAGCAGCTGCCGAAGCTCTGGGAACTCTATCACGGCTTCGGCATGACCACGGTCGAGCTGAACCCGATCCGGATGCGGCCCGACCGCAACGGCCGCCTCACCCCGGTGGCCTGCGACTTCAAGTGCGGCTTCGACCGCGACGACCCGCGCTGGCAGCGGCTCGGCCTGCCCGGCCACCTGTTCTCGGTCGATTACTCGGACTTCGAAGCCGAAATCAACCAGCTCCGGACCTACCAGGGCCAGAGCGACGTCTGCATCATCAATTCCAGCGGTACCATCCTGGCGCCGACATTCGGCGGCGGCGCCAATTCCCTCGTCACCGAGATGCTCGGCGACGACGCGATCATCTCCTCGGATTTCGGCGGCAACCCGCCCTACGAGAAGATGAAGGAGGTGGCGCGCATCTGCTTCAAGCACTGGCTGAAGCAGTCGAACGTGCTGTTCATCATCGGCGGCAAGTCGAACAACACCGACATCTTCGAGACCTTCCGGGCGATGGCGGATGCCTTGCGCGAGCATGTCGGCCGGCACGGGCCGACCCCGCTCTACATCGTCGCCGGCCGCGGCGGGCCGAACCTCATCCGCGGCATGGGGGCGCTCCGCGACACCGCCGAGGCGCTCGGCCTGCCCTACCGGCTGTTCGGCTTCGATTCGGACATGAGCGAGGTCGTCGCCTACGCCCGCCAGGCCGATCTCTGGATGCGCCAGGGCGGCCGCGAGCAGGTGGCCCGCGCCATCGGGCTGGCGAAGCCGGCACTCGAAAAAGCGTCGCTCCAGGCGGCCGAATAAGAAGGGGAGGAGACCATGCACAAGCCAGGAATCGGCAGCTTCAAGTACTATGTCGGCATCAGCTCGCTCGATCAGGTCGCCACGCGCGAGGACCGGGTCTGCGTGCTCAACATCCTCGGCGGCGAATCGAGCGACGTGACGCCGGTCGGCCACGCCTATTCGGGCGGCAACGTGGTGTTCGGCACCTCGCCCGGACGCCGCGGCCAGGTGCTGGAGACCCCGCTCGGGAACATCCCGGTCTACAACAACGTCCGCGAGGGCCTGGAGGCCGGGCACCGCTTCAATTGCGGCGTCGTCTACCTGCCGCCGTCGGGGGCCCGCGACGGCGTCGCCGAGCTGATCCGGGTCAACCCGGACCTGCGCAAGATCTTCATCGTCACCGAGAAGCTGTCGGTCCATGACAGCCGCGAGATCCGGGCGCTCGGCCAGCAGAACGGCATCGACATCTTCGGCGGCAACAGCCTCGGCGTGGCCGATGCCCATCACCAGGTCCGCATCGGCGGGGCGCTGGGTGGCGACGGCCCGGGCGAGGCGCTGAAGGCCGGCTCGATCGCGATCTTCTCGAATTCCGGCAACTTCACCACCACCATCGCCACCTACCTGCGGATGAGCGGCTGGGGCACCACCACGCTGATCTCCTGCGGCAAGGACGTCTACATCCAGTACGCGGCGCCGGAATTTGCCTTCGCGCTCGCCAACGACGCACGCAGCAAGGCGGCGGTGCTCTACGTCGAGCCGGGCGGCTACTACGAGCAGGACGCGCACTTCACCAAGCCCGTCGTCGCCTGCGTCGTCGGCCGCTGGAAGAGCCGGCTCACCCGGGCGGTGGGCCATGCCGGCGCCATGGCGGGGGGCGACGACGACGCCGCCGCTAAGGAGCAGTGGTTCATGGACAAGTTCGGGGTCGACGGCGTGTTCACGCCCGAGAACCCGGTGGTCTCGGCCAAGGGCGCGGTGGTGACGAACATCGCCCACATCCCGGCGGCGCTCACCGCGGTGATGCGCGAGAACGGCGCGCGGCCCGACTTCGCGCCCGAGAGCAACCTCGCCCTCAAGCCGTGGTTCGGCTCGAATGCCGGCCTGACCCTGCCGCCGGACCTCGACCTGCCCCCGGTCGAGGCGATGGCGCCCTACGGCGAGCAGATCGCCCGGCTCAACCGTCAGGTCGGAATCGTGCTGCCGCGGCAGGCGATGAAGGACGCCTCGGGCGCCTCGCAGATGGACCCGAAGACGCAGGTCACCAGCCTCAACGGCGTCTCGATGCTGGAGGCGGCGCGCCTGCCGATGGAATCGAACGTCGTCCTCGCCCTGCTCCGCGAGCAGGCGAGCGACAACGACCGCGCCCTCGTCAACGCGGCCGTCGCCGCCGGCGTCAACCTGCACGGGCGCCCCGAGTTGTCGGCGGCCGAAGCTTCTCGCGAGGCCGGCAATTCCCCGAACGTGGTGCTGGCGGCGGCAGCGAGCCTGGTCGGCCCGCGCCGCGCCGAGGCCGCCCGGCGGATCTGCCGCCTGATGACCGACCGTTTCGCGGAAGCCGGGCTGGTGAGCGCCCTCGACGAGGGCTTCGACCTGACCAAGGTCGCGGCGGATGCGGAGCTCGCCGGGCTCCTCGTCGGCGCTAAGCCGGATCCGCAGGCGGAGGCGCTCCTCGCGGCTCTCGACGCCCGCGGCGCGCGCACGGTCTTCGTGCGCTACCTGCGCGGCCTCGACGGCCACCCGACCCGCGAGGCGGTGCTGGCGGCCATCGCCACGACGCTGACCTGGGGCCCGCTGATGCGCAAGCGCATCTCGCGGCTCACCGCCGAGAGCCTGCCCTGGTGGCTCCAGCTCTTCGGCACGCTGCTGGGCGCCGCGGTACCGGCGGAACTGCACAAAGCGGACGGGTTCTGCGGCGTGGCGAATGCCGACCTCCTCGGGCGCCTGAGCCTCGGCGAAATCGGCTGCCTCGCGCTCCTCGGCCGCGCCGGCACGGCGGACGACGTCTTCGTGTTCGAGACCTTGATCGGGCTCCTGCTCTCGAACGGCCCGGGCACGATCTCGGCGCAAGGGTGCAAGGGCGCGGTCTCGGCCGACGGTCCAGAGAGCCCGGAGCGGGTGCAGCTCAACAAGGCGATGATCGGGTTCCTCACCCATGCCGGCTACACCCATGGCGGCAACGGCTACGAGGGCATCGCCTTCCTGATCGAGCAGTTCCGCGGCGCGAACCTCGCCGACCCGGCCGACCCGGATCACGGCGTCGACCTGAAGTCCATCGCCGAGCGGACGGTGGCGGAGTATGCCCGCTACAAGTCCGACCGGAAGAACGCCGGCAGCCTCGACATCCAGAAGATCCCGGGCGTCAACCACCCGGTCTTCAAGGACAAGGCGGTGAACCACGACCCGCGCGAGGTCTGGATCCATGATCTGCTCACCGAGCGCGGCGACTACAACGCCTTCCACGCCTATTACCGGACCCTGGTGCAGGCCCTGTTCGACGCCGGCGTGTCGCGCAATGTCTACTGCGTCAATATCGACGCGGTGATCGCGGCCCTGCTCTTGAAGATGCTGTGGCAGCCCTACCGCGACGGCACCCTGTCCGGCTCGGCGCTGGAGACCGCGGCGTTCACGATCTTCCTCTTCGCCCGGATGCTCGGCTGCGCGGCGGAGGTCGACGACCACATGAACCGCGGCCGCAACATGGACACCCGGACCGCCGCCTCGCGCTGCCAGTTCGTGGCCTGACGGCGCGTCCTTCCGCCCCTGGTCGGGCGGGCCTCATCCTGTGAGAGCCCGCTTGACTTAGGGTTGTCGTAATGTGAACAGACTCTTAGCTTCCCGAACCTGATTAATATCGTACGGTAGGAACGGGATCTTCTGAAAAAATGGCCGGACAGGCCTCAAGAATATCACTCGAAGCAGATCGCTCGGAAGTACAGCGTTCGGGAGGACATCGATGGCATCTGGAACCGTGAACCTCGCCAAGCCCGGCGAGACCCCCGCCCCGGCGTCCGAGACGGGCGCGGCGCGCTCCCAAAAATTCTGGCCGCAGGGCTGGTGGCGGCTGATGGACATCAAGATCGGCATCATCCCGATCCCGGTCTATCTGATCCTGGTCGTGCTCCTGACGATCCTGACGCTCGAGCGCGAGATCAAGCCGGATTCGCCGACGATGATCGCCGTTCTGGTGCTCGGCGGCTTCACCTGCGCCGAGATCGGCAAGCGGCTGCCAATCCTGCGCAACATCGGCGCCGGCGCCATCTTCGCCACCTTCATTCCCTCGGCGCTCGCCTACTACAAGCTGATCCCGCCGCAGATCGAGAAGTCGATCATCGACTTCACCAAGTTCACCAACTTTCTCTACCTCTACATCGCGGCGATCATCGTCGGCAGCATCCTCGGCATGGACCGGGGCGTGCTGATCAAGGGCTTCCTGAAGATCTTCGTGCCGCTCGGCATCGGGTCGATCGCGGCCGGCATCGTCGGGACCCTGGTCGGGACAGCTTTGGGCTTGGGCGCCTACCACACCTTCTTCTTCATCGTCGTGCCGATCATGGCCGGCGGCGTCGGCGAGGGCGCGATCCCGCTCTCGATCGGCTACGCGGCGATCCTCGGCGCCTCCCAGGGCGACCTGTTCGCCCAGGTGCTGCCCCCGGTCATGCTCGGCAGCCTCACCGCGATCGTGTTCTCGGGCATCCTGAACTACGTCGGCAAGACGTACCCGCACCTGACCGGCGAGGGCCGGCTGCAGCCGGGCGAGCACGACGACATGGATCCCAAGGACGAGACGGTGACGGCCGAGAAGGGCGGCGGCGCCATGGACGTCTCGACCATCGCGGCGGCGGGCCTCACCGCCGTGACGCTCTACCTGCTCGGCGTGATGCTGCACCACGTCGTCGGCCTGCCGGCGCCGGTCGCGATGCTGTTCCTGGCGGTGCTGGCGAAGCTCACCAGCGCGGTCTCGCCCCATCTCCAGGCCGGCGGCTTCGTGGTCTACAAGTTCGTGCAGACCGGCATGACCTACCCGCTGCTCTTCGCCATCGGCGTCTCGCTCACCCCCTGGGACAAGCTGATGTCGGCCTTCACGATCCCGAACCTGATCACCATCATCGCGACGGTGTTCACCCTGATGGTCACCGGCGCCTTCGTCGGCCGCCGCCTCGGCATGTACCCGATCGAGGCCGCGATCGTGAATGCCTGCCACTCGGGCCAGGGCGGCACCGGCGACGTCGCCATCCTCACCGCCGCCAACCGCATGCAGCTGATGCCCTTCGCCCAGATCGCGACCCGCATCGGCGGCGCCGTCACCGTCACGGCGGTGCTGGTGGCGATGCGGTGGATCGCCTGACGGGCGGGGCTGGAGGTTGGTTTACCGAGGGCGCGCCGCATCGTTCACGGGGCGGCGCGCTCCATTGCCGAACATCGTGGCAACAAGAGGAGGCGCAGGTCTCCCCTCTCCCCGCGGGCGGAGAGAGGCCTGAGCTCCGAAGGGGCTCAGGGAGCCCGAAGGGCGAGGGTGAGGGGGCCTCGACGAGTGAGTCTCTTCCGGAAACACCCCCTCACCCTCGCTCCGGCTGCGCCTCCGCTTGCCGCGTTACCTGAACGGTAACGCGGCCCTCTCCCCGCCCGCGGGGCTACGGCCTTAACGGATTTGATTCGTGCGTACCAAAGGTTGAAATCAAGCCTCAAAACCACGCCTCTGCGGGTACTGATTTCAACCTTAGATT
>NZ_JBEXZS010000213.1:0-5185 GCF_040593685.1 Methylobacterium sp. EM32
AGATGGCGCCCGTCATCATGGTCGCGACCTCTCCGGAAGCGGCGTCCCCTCTCCCGGCTCGCTCCGCTCGCCACCCTCCCCCGCAGAGGGGGGAGGGTTCGCGGGCGCCTAGATCGATGTCGGGCGACGCTCACACCCGCTTCCTCGCCGCCGATGACAGACCCCCGCTTTCTCAACCAAGCCGCGCGATCCCGCATCGACGCCGCCCCGCACCCCTGACATACAGGGCCCCGAACCGGCCCGCCCGGGCCGTGGATAAGATCTGACAAAAAGCTCCCTGGGAGGTCCCCCGATGTCGTTCCGCTCAACGGCCGCCGGCGCCGCCGGCCTCGCCCTGTCGCTGGCCCTGAATGCCCCCGCCCTCGCGCAGGACGCCAAGACGCCGATCAAGATCGGCGTGCTCAGCGACATGAGCGGGCCCTTCGCCGACCAGGCCGGCACCGGCTCGGTCACGGCCGCGCAACTCGCCGTCGAGGATTTCGCCAAGGAGGCCGGCGAGCTGAAGGTCGAGGTCGTCTCGGCCGACCACCAGAACAAGCCCGATATCGGCCTCGCCACCGCCCGGCGCTGGCTCGACCAGGAGGGCGTCTCGACCATCGTCGACCTGCCGAATTCGGCGGTCGCGCTGGCGGTGTCCAACCTGATGCGCGAGCGCCACCGGGTGGCCCTGGCCTCCAGCGCGCTCACCTCCGACCTCACCGGCAAGGCCTGCGCGCCGACCACCGTGCAGTGGGTCTCGGATACCTGGGCGCAGGGCTCGGCCACCGCGCGGGCCATCGCCGGGCGCGGCCTCAAGTCCTGGTACTTCGTCACCGTCGATTACGCGCTCGGCCACGCGCTGGAGCGCGACGCCACCGTGGCGCTGAAGGCCGCCGGCGGCACCGTGAAGGGGTCGAGCAAGCACCCGCTCAATGCCGGCGACTTCGCCTCGCCCCTGCTCTCGGCGCAGGGGTCAGGCGCGCAGGTGCTGGCGCTCGCCGATACCGGCGCCGACATGATCAACGCCGTCAAGCAGGCGGCGGAGTTCGGCGTGATGCCGGAGATGCGGCTTGCCGCCCTGTTCGTGCAGCTCTCCGACACCCACGCCCTCGGCCTCAAGGCGGCGCAGGGGCTGCAGCTCGCCAGCGCCTTCTACTGGGACCGCACCGACGGCACCCGCGCCTTCGCTAAGCGCTTCGGCGAGCGGATGAACGGCCGCATGCCGACCGAGAACCATGCCGGCGTCTACTCCTCGACCCTCGCCTACCTGCGGGCGGTGCGCGACACCGGCACTATCGAGGGCGAGAAGGTCGTGGCGGCCCTGCGCGAGAAGCCGATCAACGATCCGCTCTTCGGCACCGTCACGGTGCGCCAGGACGGCCGCGCGGTGCACGACCTGTTCCTCTACGAGGTGAAGGCCCCGGCCGACAGCAAGGGCCCGTACGACTACTACAAGCTCCTCGACACCGTGCCGGGCGACCAGGCGTTCCGGCCGATGGCCGACGGCGGCTGCCCGCTGGTGAAGTAACCCACCCTCGACATCGGCGGGGTCCGACCCAGATCAGGTTTTCGCCCCTGTCAGACCCCGCCGAAAGTGTTCCTCATGTCCGACGCCGTCCTGACCCTGAACGACGGGAAGCGCATCCCCCAGCTCGGCTTCGGGGTGTGGCGCCTCTCCGACGAGGAGGCCCCTTCGGTCGTCGGCACCGCGCTCGAGGCTGGGTACCGCCTGATCGACACCGCGGCGATGTACGGCAACGAGGCCGGCATCGGCCGCGCCGTCGCCGCCTCCGGCCTCCCTCGGGAAGAGGTCTTCGTCGCCACCAAGGTCTGGAACGACCGCCACGGCTACGACGAGACCCTGCGGGCCTGCGAGGAATCCCTGAGCCGCCTCGCCCTCGACTACGTCGACCTCTACCTCGTCCACTGGCCGGTGCCGCAGCGTGGGCAATACGTCGACACCTGGCGCGCCCTGATGCGCCTGCGCGAGGATGGCCGCGCCCGCTCGATCGGCGTCTGCAACTTCACCGTCGATCACCTCAAGCGCGTGATCGACGCCACCGGCTCGACTCCCTCGGTCAACCAGGTCGAGCTGCATCCGCGCTTCCAGCAGAAGGCCCTGCGGGCCTTCCATCAGGAGGCCGGCATCGTCACCGAGGCCTGGGCGCCGCTCGGCCGCGGCGGCCTGCTGGGCGACCCGGCGATCCAGGCCATCGCCGAGAAGCACGGCCGCACCCCGGCCCAGGTCGTCCTGCGCTGGCACCTGGATGGCGGCACCGTCGCGATCCCGAAATCCGCCACGCCCGCCCGCATCCGCGAGAACCGGGAGCTCGACGGCTTTTCCCTCGACGCCGAGGATCTCGCCCGCATCGCCGCCCTCGACGATCCGGCCGGGCGGATGGGGCCGGATCCGGAGACCTTCGGGGTGTGAGCCTGGCTTGATCGCCGGAACCCCGCCGGCCTACGGTCCGGCTCTTCCTCTTGTCGCGAGGCTTGTCCGTTGAGCGGCCGCACGCCCCCCGAGACCCGCGCCGCCTACCGGCGCTTCGTCCCGATCACCACCCGCTGGGCCGACAACGACGTCTACGGCCACGTCAACAACGTGGTCTATTACGCGTTCTTCGACACGGCGGTGAACAGCGTGCTGATCGCGGAGGGCGCCCTCGACATTGCGAACAGCCCGGTGATCGGCCTCGTGGTCGAGACCGGGTGCCGCTACTTCCGCTCGATGGCGTTCCCCGACCGGGTCATGGCCGGGATCCGGGTCGCGCATCGCGGCACGTCGAGCGTGCGCTACGAGGTCGGTCTGTTCCGCAACGACGACGAGGACGCCGCGGCGCAGGGCCACTTCGTCCACGTCTACGTCGACCGGGCGACGCAGCGCCCGGTGCCGCTGCCGGAGGCGCTGCGGCGGGTGCTGGAGCCGCTCGCCGTGACCGCTCCGTGAGCGGCGAGACGGATCTCGGCCGCCTCCTCGCCGGGATGCGGCCGGAGCTGCGGCCCGGCACCTACGTCTTCGCCGTGGTGGATGACGATGCGGTGCCGGCGGGGCTCACGCCCGTGATGAGCTTTCGCGAGGCGGAGGGCACGACCCTGATCCTTCCGGAGGCGCAGGCCGCGCGGGCCGGCCTCACGGGCGCCTTCCCGTGCCGCTGGATCACGCTGACGGTGCACTCCTCGCTCGCTGCCATCGGCTTCCTCGCCGCCGTGACGGCGCGCCTCGCCGAACGGGGGATCGCGGTGAATGCCGTCTCGGCCTTCCACCACGACCACCTGTTCGTGCCGGTGGCGCGGGCGGAGGAGGCGATGGGGGTGCTGCGGACGCTCGCCGACCACGCCGCATCTGGATCCCCGGTCGTCGAGCGTCCATAGGCTGGCCTCCACCTCCCGCGAAGGGACCTTTCGCCCCTTACGGCTTGTTGCACCCTCCGCCGCCGCCCAAGCTGCCGGCATCGCAACCGGAGGACCCGCACCATGCCGCCGCGCATCCCGCTCAGTCCCGGGGGGCCGGGCCCGCTCGGGCTCGTCGCCCTCGCCATCGCGATCCTGGCCGCCGGCCTCCTCCTCGAAGGCCACCCGGTCGACGCATCGGTGTCGCCGCACGTCGCGCCGGTCGAGGCCCCGGCCCACCCGCTGCCGAGCCCGGAGGCGATGCTCCGGGACCTGGCCGGCCGCGACTGACGAACGAAGACGACGCAATCCGTGACCGACTTCCTCGCCGGCAGCGCCGGCCCGCTCGGCTGGGCGGTGATCCTCGCCACCTTCCTCCTCGCCGGCTTCGTCAAGGGCGTGATCGGGCTCGGCCTGCCGACGGTGGCGGTGGGGCTGCTCGCCACGGTGATGAGCCCGGGCCAGGCTGCGGCGCTCCTGATCGTGCCGTCCTTCGTCACCAATGTCTGGCAGCTCCTCGCCGGGCCGCGCTTCGGCCCTCTGCTGCGGCGGCTCTGGCCGATGATGGCGGCGGTCGCCGTCGGCACGGTGGCGAGCGCCGGGCTGATCGCCGGCAGCCAGGGGCCCGGCCCGGCGAGCGCCCTCGGGGTCGCGCTGGTGGCCTACGCGGCGACCGGGCTCGCCGGCCTCTCCATCCGGGTGCCGGCCCGTGCCGAGCCGTGGCTGTCGCCGGCCGTCGGCCTCGTCACCGGTCTCGTCACCGGGGCGACCGGGGTCTTCGTGATCCCGGCGGTGCCCTACCTCCAGGCGCTCCAGCTCGACCGCGACGGGCTGATCCAGGCCCTCGGCCTGTCCTTCACGGTCTCGACCGTGGCGCTGGCCGCCGGTCTCGCGCGGGAGGGTGCGCTGCCGCTCGCCGCCGGGGCCGCCTCCCTCGCCACCCTGGCGCCGGCGCTCCTCGGCATGGCGGCCGGGCAGTGGCTGCGCGGCCGGGTCTCGGCGCCGACCTTCCGGCGCGCCTTCCTGATCGGTCTCCTGCTGCTCGGCGCCCACCTGGCCCTGCGGCCGTGGCTGTGACGGACTCTACTCGTCCTCGTCGTCGATGGGCCGCAGGATCTGCATCCGCCGGCCCATCGGATCCTCGATGGTGGTGCGGCGCATGACCAGGAAGCCGCCGTCCTGGGCGCGGCGGATCCGGTCGGCGCGGGCATCGACCCAGAGGTCGACGTCGCGGTAGCCCGCCATCTCCGGCGGCAGCGGGCGGGCGACCCGCACCGGCCGCGGCTCCGGCCGGACGGCGACGGCCCGGCGCGGCGCTTCTGCGACCGGACGGCGGATCGGGCGCGCCGCGACGCGCTCGCGCCGCTCGGGCGCGCGCCGTGCGATTGCCGGGCGCTCGGCCTTGCGCGGCCGCGAGGCGGTCCGTGCCGGCTTCGGGGCCGGTCGCGCGGGCGTTGCGGCGGGTTCGACGGCCGGGGAGGCGGGTTTTGCCGCCTCCGGCACGGCCGGGGCCTCGGCCGCCCGCGCGGGCGGATCGCTCCACGGGCGCGGGGCGGCGGGATCCTGCGCCCGCGCCGGCGGCGCGCACAGGATGCCGAGCAACAGGGCGAGGCCGACCGAGCGGCGCATCCCGTCACGCATGATCGCACCTCCGGATCGGCAGGCGCAGCCTGCCCGGCTCCTCGGTCGTCGCGGCCCAGGCACTGGGCCGCGCGCCGGGGGGGACAACCGGGCCGGGGGGGGGGAGGTTGGCGCGCGCGGGCCGGGGGGGCCCCCGCGGGGGTTTTGTATACACCCCGCGGGGTGATACCCGCGC
>NZ_JBEXZS010000214.1:0-27315 GCF_040593685.1 Methylobacterium sp. EM32
AGATGGCGCCCGTCATCATGGTCGCGACCTCTCCGGAAGCGGCGTCCCCTCTCCCGGCTCGCTCCGCTCGCCACCCTCCCCCGCAGAGGGGGGAGGGAAAAGCCCGCGTCATTTTTCTCCGGACAGCCCTGCCGCAGAAGGAGAGGGTTCTGGCGCTGCGGCCATCGCTTCGGCACCGTGAAGCTTGCGGTGCCGTATGCCGTGACACTGCGATAGGCAGTGCTCTAGACCAGGTGGAACGCGTGCGGCGCGAACAGCCCGACCGCCAGCATGGCGATCCCGGCGATCCCCAGCGCTCCGCCCGCGAAGGCGAGCGCGGCGATGCCGGTGATGACCTGGGCCGAGGCGAGCACGATGCCGATCTGGAAGGCGGCCGATCCCAGCTCGTAATGGTGGTAGCGGGCGAGCGAGAGGTCGCGCTTGGCCTCGGCCGCCTTGGCCTTGGCGGCGAGTTCCTTGCGGCCGTCGCCGGAGGCCGGGTCGGATTCCCAGCGCGCCATGGTCTTGGCCCATTCCTCGGTCTGCTTCTTCACCGCGTCGGGCGACGCGCCGGGATCGAGGGCGGCCTGCTCGCTCGCGGTCTTCAGGACCGTGGCGCGGATCGTGCGCGCCTGGAAATAGGCCCACTGGTTAGCGGATTCGACGTTGGCGCCGAGCGCGTCGGTCTGGGCGCTCTTCGCCAGGGTCTCGCCGAGGGCGAGGAAGAGCGCCAGCACCGAGATCAGCAGCGCGACCTTCTTGTTGGAGGCGTCGACCGCCCCGTGACCACCCGACATCGTCGTCTCCCCTCAACCGGCCATGACAGGCGCGCCCCGCGCCCGGTCTGGCGTAACCCTGCGACAGCACGAAGACCAGCCGCGCCGCGCTTGAGCGGCGAATCGGCGGCACCCGCGCCTTCATAGCCGGGCCGCGGGACCGTGCCAGCCCCCGCTTGCGGCGCGAGGCCGGACCGGGCAGGCCTCCCGCGACGGCCCCGTCCGCGGGCCGACCCGGAGAGACGCCCCTCATGTCGCCTGCCCGCCTCCTCCTCCCGCTGCTCGCCGGCCTCACGGCCGCCCTCCCCGCCCGGGCCGCCGGGCCGGACTGGCCCGATACCTACCTCTCCCGCGTCGAGGCGACGGCGGTGATGCAGAGTCTCAACGCCGCTCTGCTCGCGAGCCGCAGCGCCACCGCGACGCTGGAGGGCTGGTGCGCCGCCCACCGCATGGCCGAGGCGCCGCGCCTCGTCGCCCGGCTGGAGCGGGGCGTCGACAAGCCGGCCTCGCCTGAGACCCGCAAGCGCCTCGCTGTCGGGCCGGACGAGCCCCTGCGCTACCGCCGGGTGCGGCTCGCCTGCGGCGACCACGTGCTGTCGGAAGCCGACAACTGGTACGTGCCGGCCCGCCTGACCCCGGAGATGAACCGGGTGCTGGAGACCACCGACACGCCGTTCGGCCGGGCGGTGTCGTCCCTCGGCACCACCCGCCAGACCGTCGGCGCCGAGCCGCACTGGCAGCCCCTGCCCGAGGGCTGGGACCAGGCGGCGCCCCCGGCCCCGGCCTGTGGCACGCTCGGCGTGCCGGAGCACCTGTTCAGTCACCGCGCGGTGCTGTTCACGGGCGAGCGGCAGCCGTTCTCGGAGGTGGTCGAGACCTATAGGCGCGAGGTCCTGGACTTCCGGCGCGCGGCCCGGCCAGCCGATCCCGCCTGCCCCAAGCCCTGACGGTTACGGGGTGGGCAGCAGACTTGCATGGCGGGCAGGAACCCGGATGCTCCGGATCTGTATCCTCACCCCGGACCGGACGGAGGCCGCCTCAGGCGAATGGACACCACCCTCACCCTGCTCGACCTCTGCGGCGCGGTCGCGCTGCTGCTCTGGGGCATCCACATGGTGCAGACCGGGGTGCAGCGCGCCCTCGGGCCGCATCTGCGCCGTCTGCTCGGGGTGGCGCTCGGCAACAGGGTGAAGGCGCTGGCGGCGGGCCTCGGCGTCACGGCGCTCCTCCAGAGCAGCACCGCCACCGGCCTGATGGTCGCCTCCTTCGCCGGGGCCGGGCTGGTGGCGGTGGTGCCGGCGCTCGCCGTGATGCTCGGCGCCAATATCGGCACCACGCTCATCGTGCAGGTCCTGTCCTTCGACGTCGCCCGGGTGGCGCCGGTCCTGGTGCTGGTCGGCGTGATCCTGTTTCGCCGCGGCGCCGACCCGCGCACCCGCGACATCGGCCGGGCGGCGATCGGCCTCGGGCTGATGCTGATGGCGCTCGCGCGCCTCGTCGAGGTCATCACCCCCTACGAGGACGTGCCGGCCCTGCGGGTGCTGCTCGGGGCCGTGGCGACCGACCGGCTGATCGCCCTGATGCTCGGCGCGGTCCTCACCTGGGCGGCGCATTCGAGCGTCGCGATCGTGCTCCTGGTGATGTCGTTCACGCAGGCCGGGGTGCTGCCGCTGGAGGCCGGGATGGCACTTGTGCTCGGGGCCAATCTCGGCTCGGCCCTCAACCCGGTGCTGGAGGGTTCTCGCGAGGGCGAGGCTGCCGGACGCCGGGTGGCGCTCGGCAACCTCGTCACCCGGGCGCTCGGCTGCGCGGTCGCCCTGCCCTGCCTCGGGCTGATCGGGCCGCTCCTCGTGACCTGGCAGCCCGACCTGTCGCGGGCGGTGGCGGATTTCCACACCGCCTTCAATCTCGCCCTCGCGCTCGTCTTCCTGCCGCTCCTCGGCCCCTTCTCAGGTCTGCTGCGCCGGCTGGTGCCGGAAAAAATCGACGCCCACGATCCCGGCCGGCCGATCCACCTCGACGAGGCCGCCCTGGAGACGCCGCCGGTGGCGCTCGGGGCCGCCGGCCGCGAGGCCCTGCGGATGGCCGACGTGCTGGCCGAGATGATGAGCGGCGCCGGCGAGGCGCTGACCGGCGGCGACCGCACGCGGGTCGCGCAGATCCGCCGGATGGACGACACCCTCGACCGGCTCAACGCCGCCATCAAGGCCTACCTCGTCCGCCTCGACCCCGAATCCTTGAGCGAGGACGACGAGCGCCGGATCGCGACGCTTCTCGCCTTCACCACCAACCTGGAGCATGCCGGCGACATCCTCTCGCGCAACGTGATGACCCATGCGGCCAAGCGCCTGAAGCGGGGCTTGACCTTCTCGGCGGAGGGCAAGGCGGAGGTGGGGGCGCTGCTGGCGCGGCTGTCAGCGAACCTCAGCGCGGCGGGCGCCGCCTTCCTGACCGAGGATCCCCGCGCCGCCCGGCGGCTCGCCGACGAGAAGGCGGTGTTTCGCGATCTCGAGGCGAGGGCGACCGAGGCGCATTTCCGCCGCCTGCGCGAGGCCGGCCCCGGTCCGGGACCAGCCGAGGCCACGGCCCTCTATCCTGACCTCGTGCGCGACCTGAAGCGGGTCAACGACCATCTGGTGGCGGGAGCGGCCTACCCGATCCTGGAGAGCCGGGGAGCGCTCCGCTCCAGCCGCCTCGAAGCGCCGTGACTGCTCGCACCAGAGCGCTGCGGCCGCGCGGTGCGGCCTCCCTAAGCTCCAGGGAGGACGACTGCGCCGTCACGGCTCTCGGAGGGTCCGCGGCCGAGACGCGCATGGCGGATGTCGGTTCCGACGATACGCGGCGCGCCAAAGGCGACGTGCGCGTTGCGGCGATCACCCTACCGAACCGCCATTCTCGTCCGGTCGACCCGTCCGTTCGACATCCTCAATTTTCGTCATGACCCCTCGCTCACCCGGCTTAGGTCAGTCTAACATCTATATTCATTCTATCTCGAAATATTGGCGACTTGATTTCTGATCTTATGCTTGATATTCATAATAATATGCTTGACCAATAGCATAAAAGCGCGATATTTTTGGTAATTCACGATTATAATACACATTAAATACACCTTCCACATCGGACGCTAATATATTTCGATTAGCGGTTTTGTTAAACTTTTCCACCCAACCTCTGCGCGTCGCCAGGATGATCGTCTGAAACGACGATTGCTTGATTCGACATAGATCTTTTCAATAAAAATCCTGCTTGATCACAGCCGAGATCTCATCCCATGCGAGCAATGCTCCGTTCCACCTTCCGCACCGCTATGCTGGCGACCGGCCTTGCCGGCATCAGCGCGCCGGCCCTCGCCTGCAACTCGGAAACCTATGTCGGGACGATCTGCACGTACGCCTTCTCGTGGTGCCCGAGAAACTACATCCCGGCCGACGGGCGGTTGTTGTCGGTTCAGCAAAACCAGGCTTTGTTCAGCCTGCTCGGATTCACGTTCGGCGGAGACAATAGCTCGACTTTCGGAGTTCCTGATCTGCGGGGGCGGGTCGCCGTCGGCAGCGGCACGGGCGCCGGATTGTTGCCCGTCGGATACGGCCAGAAACTCGGGCAGCAATCCCTGGTCCTCACTCCCGCCCAGACCCCGCTCCTCCCGCACACGCATGCTGCGACCTTCGCTGGAACCGGCGGCGGATCGACGACAGTGAACGTGCCGGCATCCACGGGCGGCGCGGGCGTGAGCGTGAATACGACGGCGGTGAACAGCGGCAGCGCGTCGGTCCCCGTCGTGTCGAGCGGCATGACGGTCTATCCCGCGAATGCCGGCGTCTTCTCGGCGGGAAACAACACACTGAAGGGTCTCTACACCGCGACAGCCCCGGCGACCGGCACCGCGGCCACCATGCCGGTCACGGGCAACGCGGCCTTCAGCTTCACCGCACCAACGGGGATCACCGGGGGCACCGTCAGCATTGCGCAAGCCGGTGCGGCCGCGACCGCGCCGGTCTCCACGCAGCCGCCGTCGCTCGGGATGACCGTCTGCATCGCGGCTCAGGGCCTGTACCCCGACCGGCCGTAAAGCCCAAGCCTGCGGGCGTCGTGTCGTCCCACCCCCGGCAGCGCCGCCGGTACGCCCGCTCGGCCAGGGACACCCGGAGCCCGCTCGATGCGCTTTTTCTGAAAGCGGCTTCAGGCGGGCGCATCGGATGCGCTCGCCGTCGAGGCGCACTCCAGAGCATTGTCCGACGAAGCAGACCCCGGCTCTTCGGAAAATACAAAAAAAATCAGAGACTCAGAGCCTATTTGAGCGGTTGCGCCGATCGATCTGCACACAGGCCGACATCTCTCGACGTCATCCCGGGGCTCGTCGAAGACGAGAACCCGGGATCCATAACCGCTGACGCTGGAGGAAGAATCTGTCAGCGTTCCGCTTCATCCTGCACCATCAGCGGTTATGGATCCCGGGTTCCGCTGCGCGGCCCCGGGATGACATCGAGGGCTTCAATGCGGTTCGGCCAACTCAAACAGGTTCTCAGAATTCTGTCTGATCGCACCATGATCGAGCAGACCCCGATCATGGTGCGATCGGACGGAGCTTTCGGTGTTTGATGGTGTCGCATCGTCTTCGACGAACCGGTATCCACTTCGTCGAGAAATGCGCTACACTCGGTACCCCTCCGCCGAGAATAAAGCTCCCCGCCCCGGATCGAAGGTCAGCGCGATCGTCTCCCCCAAGACCGGCGCCGCATCCCCCGGCAGCCGGGCCAGCACCCGCTCCTCGCCGGCGACCACCGTCACCAGGGTATCCGCCCCGAGGGGCTCGACGAGGGAGATGACGCCGCGGATCGCTGGCCCCTCCCCGCCGAGGCTCAGATGCTCCGGCCGGATGCCGAAGGAGGCCCGGCCCGCATGCGCGCTGCGGGTCGGGATGCGCTCGCCGCCCGGCAGGGTGACGGTGCCGCCGGCCACCTCGACCGGGACGAAGTTCATCGCCGGCGAACCGATGAAGCTCGCGACGAAGCGCGAGGCCGGCGCCCGGTAGAGCTCGGTCGGGGTGCCGATCTGCTCGATGCGGCCCTCCTTCAGCACCACGATGCGGTCGGCGAGCGTCATCGCCTCGACCTGGTCGTGGGTGACGTAGATCATCGTGGCGCCGAGGCGCTGGTGGAGTTGCTTGATCTCCGCCCGCATGTCGACGCGGAGCTTGGCGTCGAGGTTGGAGAGCGGCTCGTCGAACAGGAAGATCTTGGGATCGCGCACCATCGCCCGGCCCATGGCGACGCGCTGGCGCTGGCCGCCCGACAGCGCCTTCGGCTTGCGGTCGAGGAGGTGGCCGATCTGCAGCACCTCGGCGACGCGGTCGACCTTGGCGGCGACCGTCTTCTTGTCGACGCCCGCCATCTTCAGGCTGAAGCCGATATTGGCCGCGACCGACATGTGGGGGTAGAGCGCGTAATCCTGAAACACCATCGCGATGTCGCGCTGCCAGGGGGCGAGCCCGTTCACCACGCGTCCGTCGATGGCGATCTCGCCGTCCTGGAAGTCCTCGAGCCCGGCGATCATGCGAAGCAGCGTGGACTTGCCGCAGCCGGAGGGCCCGACGAAGACGACGAACTCGCCGGGCGAGACGTCGAAGCTCAAGCCCCGGATGACCTCGGCGGTGCCGTAGCGCTTGACGACGTTGCGGATCGAGAGAGCCGACATCGGGTCTATCCCTTCACCGCCCCGGACGACAGGCCCGAGACGAGTTGGCGTTGGACGAGGAGGGCGAGGACGAGGGGCGGCAGCGCGATCATGGTGGCGGCGGCCATCAGGGCGCCCCAGTTGGTCACCCCCTCGCCGATGAAGTTGAACGACGCGACGATCGCCGTCTTGGTGTCGAAGCCCGACAAGGCGAGCGCGAACAGGAAGTAGTTCCAGGTGAAGACGAAGCAGAGGATCGCCGCCACCACCAGCCCCGGCGCGACGAGGGGGAGCGCGATGCGCCACAGGATCGCGTGCGGCCGGCAGCCGTCCATCTGCGCCGATTCGATCAGCGCCCGCGGCAGGGCATCGAAATAGGGCAGCAGCGTCCAGAGCGCGACCGGCACGGTGATCGCCCCATGGGTCAGGATCAGCACCGTATAGGTGCCGATGAGGTCGACCTGCGAGAACAGGATGAACCAGGGCAGCAGAAAGAGCGTGCCCGGCGCCATGCGGGCGAACAGGGTCAGCGTCGCCGGCCAGGTGGTGCGGTGCCAGGAGATCGCGAAGGCGGCCGGCGCGCCGAGCACGAGCCCGAGCAGGGTCGCGCCCGCCGCCACCACCAGGCTGTTCCAGGTGTTGTGCAGGAAGTCGGTGCGCAGGAACAGCTCGCGGTAGTTGTCGAGGGTCGGCGTGAAGATCAGCTGCGGCGGCAGCGCCATCACGTCGCGGCTGACCTTGAACGAGGACAGGACCATCCAGGCGAGCGGCGCCAGGACCGCGACCAGCATCGCGACGACTTGCAGGCGGCCGAGGATCCGGCGGGGTGCAGTGGGGGCCATCGGCGGTTCCTCAGTAGCTGAGCGCGCGCCGCAGGCGGGCGAAGACCATGACGGTGCACAGGACGACGAGGGAGAGCGTCAGCATCGCCGCCGAGGCGTGGCCGAAGCGCGAGAACTCGAAGCCCTGCTGGTAGGCGTACATGTTCATGGTGGTCGAGGCGTTGCCCGGCCCGCCGCGGGTGGCGATGAAGACGAGGTCGAAGAAGCGCAGGAGATCGACCGAGCGCAGGACCGCCGCGGTGAGCAGCGTAGGCCCGAGGAGCGGCAGGGTGACGTAGACGAAGCGGCGCCAGCCGATCACCCCGTCGACTTCTGCGGCCTCGAACACGCTCGCCGGCAGCGATTGCAGGCCGCCGAGCACGATCAGACCGACGAACGGCGCCCATTGCCAGGTATCGACCAGCGCGACGCTGAGGAGCACCCAGCGCGGGCTCGCGAGCCACAGGAGCGGCCCCGCCCCGACCGTGCCGAGCAGCCAGTTCACGATGCCGACGGAAGGGTCCAGGATCACGATCGCCAGCATGCCGACCACCACCGGCGGCATCATGAACGGCGTGATCGCGATGGTGCGCACGAGGTGGCGGGCGGTCCTGACGCCGTTGAGCACGGTGCCGAGCCAGGTGCCGAGCACGAGCTGCATCGCGAGCGCCACCCCGTAGAGCATCCAGGTCACCCCGAAGGCGTTGAGGAATTCCGGGTCGCTCGCCAGGTTCAGGTAGTTGTCGAGACCGACGAAGCGCGGCTCGGTCCCGAGCGAGGCGTCCTGGAGCGAGATCCACGCGGCGTAGACGAGCGGGAAAACCATCATCAGGACGACGAAGGCCACCGCCGGCCAGACCATCCAGGAAAACGAGATTTTTTTCTGGCCGCGGCGCACCCGCTCGGGGGCGATCGTGACGGCCGGGCTGGCGATGGTGCTCACGCGTGTCCCCCGTGGCGGGATGTCGGCCGGTGTCGGAGCCTGCGCGACCGACATCGTGGGATCCCACCCTCGACCTCATCCTGAGGTGCCCATGCAGTGGGCCTCGAAGGAGGGCTCCAGGGATCACTGCGACTTCTGGAAGCCTCCTTCGAGGCTGCCTGCGGTCGCACCTCAGGATGAGGTCGAGGGTGGGAAGGAATCGGCTGTCGCGACACGACGATCGCGTGTCGAAGGGCAGCCGAGACGCGGCAGTTCGGCTACTGCAGCTTGAGCAGCGCCGCGTCCGCGTCGCAGGCGGCCTGCTGCGGGGTCTTCTGGCCGAGGACCACCTCCTGCGCCGCCCGGCCGATGATCTCGCGGGTCTCCGGCACCCGGTCGGTCGGCGAGGCATAGTCGCCGGTGCCGCGGCGGCTGATCTCGCTCACCGCCGCGACCCATTGCTGGCGCACCGGCTTCTGGCTCGCCCAGGCCCGCATCCCCTCGCCCTCGAAGACCGAGGTGCGGGACGGCGCGACCCCGCGATCGACCAGGGTCGCCTGCATCTCGGGCGAGGTCGCCCATTGCAGGAAGTACCAGGACGGGCCCTTGCGGCGGGAATACTCGGAGATCGACAGGCCCCAGCCGAAGCCGATCGGCTGCGACACGCCGCTCGTACGCCCCTTCGGCAGGAGCTTGATGCCGAGATCGTCCTCGCGGCCGGGATACTTCATGATGTTGGAGAATTCGTTCGAGGATTCGTGGGTCATGGCGACCTTGCCCTGGCCCAGAAGCTCGACGACCTGCGGGAAGCTGTGGTTGGTCGCGCCCACCGGGCCGTAATCCTTGAGGAGATCGGTGTAGAGCGTCAGCCCCGCGACCGATTCCGGCCGGCACAGGCCGGGCTTCGTT
Source organism: Methylobacterium sp. EM32 (assembly GCF_040593685.1). Taxonomy (NCBI): domain Bacteria; kingdom Pseudomonadati; phylum Pseudomonadota; class Alphaproteobacteria; order Hyphomicrobiales; family Methylobacteriaceae; genus Methylobacterium; species Methylobacterium sp. EM32. The sequence goes on from NZ_JBEXZS010000214.1 coordinate 9,084, forward strand.
CCGTCCACCGACTTGAAGCCGCCGCCACTGTTGAACACGAAGGCGGCCATCGGGTACGGCACGGCGTTGCGTACGCCGCGGGCGGCCCAGGCGTTGATCGACGGATCGCAGGCCTTGATCTTGCGCGCCGCGTCGAGGATATCCTCAAGATATTCTGGCACCGTGACGTTGCACTTGGCGAAGATGTCCTTGCGCCAGTAGAACAGCGGCCCCTCGACGTTGATCGGCAAGCCGGTGAGCTTGCCCCCGAAGGTCTCGTTGCGGATCAGGCCGGCGCCGAAATCGTCGAGCTTGAACTCCGGCGCGGTCTGGCTCGGATCCTTCAGCATCGGCGCGACGTCGGCGTACCAGCCGGCCTTGTTGTAGACCGCGCCCTCGCGGATCTTGAGCGAGATGTAGACGTCGACGTCGGAGGACTTGGCCTGGAGCAGCGTGTTCAGCCGCGCCCGCTGCGGGTCCTCGTTGAGGATCTCGATGCGGAGCTTGATCCCGGTCTTGTCGGTGAATTGCTGCGCCATCTCCCGGACGGCGTTGCTCCAGGGATGGTTGGTGAGGACGAGGTTGATGGTCTGGCCATCGTACCGTTTCCAGTCGAAGCCCTCGGCGGCGGCCGGGGCCGCGCCGGCGAGGCAGGCGGCGATGAGGCCGGCGAGGGCGACGGCAGGCCCGCGTCTCCTTGCGGAGCGGGAACGGGTCGAGGCTCTCGCGTGCGGCGTCGTCGTCATGGTTCCTCCTCGGACCGGATCCCCGGTTCTCGTTCACGCCGCTGACCAGCGGCGCCCGAGCGCCGTCCAATCACTGCGTGTTAAACGACCCTTTAGCGATTGACAGACTGACATGTCAATGAGAGACGAGTGATATGAAACAGCGCGACCAAGCCTACGACGCCTTCGTCCAGCAATTGCTGGACGGGCGCCTGGCGCCGGGCTCCTTCGTGACGCAGCGCGAGCTGGTGGCGCTCACCGGCCTGCCGCTCGGCGCCGTGCGCGAGATGATCCCGCGGCTGGAGGCCGACGGGCTGATCTCGACCCTGCCGCAGCGCGGGCTCCAGGTCGCGGCGGTCGACCTGCGGCTGGTGCACGAGGCGTTCGGGCTGCGCGAGATCATCGAGACCGCGGCGGTGGCGCATTTCGCCCGCACCGCGCCGGCCTCCCTGGTGGCGTCCTTGCGGGCCGCCCACGCGCGGATCAGCGCGCAGGCCGCCGAGGGTGTCACCGAGGCGCTGATCGCCGAGGCGCAGGCGACCGACTGGGGCTTTCACGATGCGGTCGTCGCCCATCTCGGCAACGGCCTCGTCTCGGAGATCCACCGGGTGAACCTCATCCGCATCCGGGTCATCATGCAGAGCCGCGTCGCGCTCTCGCCCGAGGTGCTGCCCCCCGCCTTCGCCGAGCACGCCGCGATCCTGGCGGCGGTGGAGGAGCGCGACGCCGACGGGGCCGCCGCCGCCCTGCGCCGGCACCTCGACACCTCGCGCCGCCGAGCGCTCGGCCTTGACACCGGCCGGGAGGCCGACCGGCGCGAGGCGCCCCTCGATTCCGAAGGGCGCGAGGCGCCCGCATCCCGTGATTCTAACGGGCGCGAAGCGCCCTCATCCCTTGATACCAACGGGCGCGAAGCGCCCTCTCGGAGGACTGCATGACCAACGCCATCACCGGCCTGTGGGTCGCCCTCGCCACGCCGCTCGACGCGACCGGCGCGGTCGATCACGGCGCCCTCGTGCGCCACGTCCGGTTCCTGATGGACCGGGGCTGCGACGGCGTGGTGCCGTTCGGCACCACCGGCGAGGGCACCTCGTTCTCCGCCTCCGAGCGCCTCGCGGCGGTCGAGGCCCTGCTCGCCGCCGGCATCCCGGCCGCGAAGATCGGCCTCGGCACCGGCTATCCGGCGATTCCGGACAGCATCGCGCTGACCAAGGCGGCGCTCGGCCTCGGCCTCGTCCACGCCCTGGTGCTGCCGCCCTACTTCTACTGCGACGTGACCGAGGCGGGCATCGTCGACGCCTTCGCGGCGATCCTCGACGGCGTCGGCGACGACCGGCTGCGGGCGACGCTCTACCACATCCCGCAGACCTCCGGCGTCGGCCTGCCGCCGGCCGCGGTCGCGACCCTGCGCGCCCGCTACGGCCAGCTCGTCGCCGGCGTGAAGGACAGCTCGGGCGACTTCGCGCAGTTCCAGGCCCTCCGGGCGGCGGCCCCCAATGTCGCGGTCTGCGTCGGCAACGAGGCGGATATCGGCCGGGCGCTCGCCGAGGGCGGGGTCGGGACGATCTGCGGCATGGCCAACATCGTCCCCGACCTGGTGCGGGCGATGTTCACCGATCCCGCCGCCGCCGAGCCGATGCGGGCAGCGATCGGCCTGATCCGCGGGCCGTTCGTGCCGGTGCTGAAATCCGCCATGGCGGCGATGACCGGCGAGGCCGCCTTCGGCCGGGTGCGCGCGCCGCTCGTCGCGGTGGAGGCGGGGGTGGGGCAGCGCATCGCCGGCGAGCTCGCCGGCCTGTCGCGTGCCGCGGCGGCGTGAAGTCTGTTAGACCGTGATAACGAGCGGCGATCCACGCCGCCTCTGGGAGGAGAGACCTGCATGACGGCGATGCCGGACGCGTCCCGCAGCGAGGCGGTGGTGGCTGCCCTCGTGGCGGAACTGGGCGACAGGATGGTGCTCACCGGCGCCGGGCGGCCGGAGCGCAACGACTCCGACTGGAGCACGCTGGGGCCGCAAGCGCCCCTCGCGGTGGTGCGGCCCGCCACCACCGAGGCGGTCGCGACCGCGATGCGGATCTGCGCCCGGCACGGCGTGCCGGTGGTGCCGCAGGGCGGCCTCACCGGCCTGTGCGGGGGCGCCCGCCCCCTCCCCGGCTCCGTCGCCCTCTCACTGGAGCGGATGACCGGGATCGAGTCGATCGACGAGGCCTCCGCCACCATGACGGTCAAGGCCGGCACGCCGCTCCAGGTGGTGCAGGAGGCCGCCGACGCGGCCGGCTTCCTGATCCCGCTCGATCTCGGGGCGCGGGGCTCCTGCGCCATCGGCGGCAACGCCTCCACCAATGCCGGCGGCAACCGGGTCATCCGCTACGGCATGACCCGCGAGATGATCCTCGGCCTGGAGGTGGTGCTGCCCGACGGCAGCATCGTCACCAACCTCAACCGGATGATCAAGAACAACGCCGGCTACGACCTCAAGCACCTGTTCATCGGCTCGGAGGGCACGCTCGGCATCATCACCCGGCTGGTCCTGCGGCTGTTTCCGAAGCCCGCCTGCACCTTCGCGGCGCTCTGCGCCCTGCCGGACTACGCCGCCGTGGTCGGCCTCCTCACGGCGGCCCGCCGGGGCCTCGGGCCGATGCTCTCGGCCTTCGAGGTGATGTGGCCGGATTACTGGGAGACGATCGGCGCCATGCCGGGCGTGCGGGTGCCGCTGCCCCAAGGCCACGCCGCCTATTGCCTGATCGAGGCGCAAGGCACCGACGAGACCTTCGACGGGCCGCGCTTCGAGGCCTGGCTCGAGGCGCAGGCTGAGGCGGGCCTCCTCGCCGACGCGGTCCTGTCCCGCTCGGTCGCCGACGTGAAGGCGTTCTGGGGCGTGCGCGACGCCTGCTCGGAATTTCCGCAGGTGCTGGGGCCGCACGAGCCCTTCGACATTGGCCTGCCGGTGGCGGCGATGGACGCGTATGTGCGGGCCTGCAAGGCGGCGTTGACTGAGCGCCTGCCTGGCATCACCGCCCTGTTCTACGGCCATATCGGCGACGGCAACCTGCACATCGTGGCCGGCGTGAAGGGCGCGAGCCCGCAGCCGAAGGACGTGATCCAGGAGGTGGTCTACGGCCTGGTGCGGGATTTCGGCGGCACGGTCTCGGCAGAGCACGGGATCGGCTTGACGAAGAAACCCTGGCTCGGCCACGTCCGCTCGGAGCCCGAGATCGCCCTGATGCGGCGCCTCAAGGCGGCCCTGGATCCGGACGGGGTGCTGAATCCCGGCAAGGTCGTGTGACAAAGGTCCTGTGAGCGGAGAAACCCCGTGATCGTCTGCTTCGGCTCCCTCAACGCCGACCTGATCTTCCGCCTGCCCGAGGTGCCGCGCTCGGGCCAGACGCTGCTCGCCGACGATCTCGCGGTGCAGGCGGGCGGCAAGGGGGCGAACCAGGCGGTGGCCGCGGCCCGGGACGGGGCCGAGGTCGCGATGGTCGGCGCAGTCGGCGACGACGCCCTGGCCGAGGTGGCGCTCTTTGGCCTGCGCGAGGCCGGGGCCGACACCGCCCGGGTCCGCCGGGTGGCGGCCGCGACGGGCTGCGCCTCGATCTGGATCGACGCGGCCGGCCGCAACCGCATCGTGGTGGCACTCGGTGCCAACGGGCACACGCGGGCCGACCAGATCGCCGATACCGACCTCGCCCGGGCGACCTCGCTGCTCCTCCAGATGGAGGTCGATCCCGCCGAGACCACCGCCCTGCTGCGCCGGGCCCGGACGCTTCAGGTGCGCAGCATCCTCAACCTCGCCCCGGCCCTGCCGCTCGCGATCGACGCCTTGCGCCTCGCCGGCCTCCTCGTCGTCAACGAGGACGAGGCGGAGGCGACCGCCGCGCGGCTCGGCTGCGCGCCGGAGGCCGCGACCCTGCGGGCGGCGCTCGGCATCGACGTGGTGCGCACCCTCGGCGAGGCCGGCTCGGAAGCGGCGACGGCGGACGGCGCCTGGCACGTCCCGGCCCGGGCGATCGACCCGGTCGACACCACCGCGGCGGGCGATTGCTTCGTCGGCGTGCTCGCCGCCGCGCTGGACCGCGGCGCGCCCTTGCGCGCGGCGATGGAGCGGGCGAGCCTGGCGGCCGCCCTCGCCTGCAGCCGGCGCGGCAGCCAGGCGAGCCTGCCGTGGCGCGCGGAGACCGATCGGGCGCTCGACGCCTGATCAGGCCGGGCAGCGCGCCGGGTCTGCCGCTACGGCGAAGGCGGCCTCGCGCGCCTTGATGAGGGCGACCACCGTGTCGTTGACCGGGGTCGGCACGCCGCAAAGCCGCCCCAGACGCGGGATCGAACCGTTGATCGCCTCGACCTCGCCGCGGCGCCCGGCCCGGTGGTCGAGGAGCATCGAGGGCCTGGCCTCGGGGATCTTGCCGCCGAGCCGGCGGATATGCTCGACCGGATCGCCGACCTGGAGCGTCACGCCCATCGCCGCCGCCACGGCGATCGCCTCCTCGGCGCAACCACGCGCCACGTGCCACGCCTCCGGATCGGCCATCACCCCGCCGATGGTCAGGCACGTCAGGGTGGTGGTGCCCGAGAAGGTGACGTTCATGATCAGCTTCTCCCACACCATCCGGCCGAGATCGTCGAACAGGCTGACCTTGAACCCGGCCGATTCCCAGATCGCCGCGGAGGCCTCCAGGCGCTCCCGCTTCAGGCCCGCGAAGGCGCCGAAGCGGATCATCTCGAGCCCGTTATGGTGCGCGTGGCCGGGTCCACGCATCGAGGCGCCGAAGCCGCCCACCACCCCGACGGCGATCCGGTCCGGATCGATCACGGCGGCCGCCACCTCCGGCGAGCCGAGCCCGTTCTGGATCGTCTGTACCACGGTGTCCGGCCCGATCAGGGGCGCGACGCTCCCGGCTGCCGCCGCGACGTCGAACGCCTTGGTGGCGATGATGACGAGGTCGCACGGACCGATCCCCTCCGGTGTCGTGCCGGCGCTCGCCAGCCGCACGGTCCGGTCGCCGCTCGCGCCCTCGACGCGCAGGCCGCGCTCGCGCATCGCCGCCGCATGGTCGGCCCAGAGCGTGACGGCATGCACCGCGTGGCCCGCCGACGCCATCAGCGCCGCGTAGACCGAGCCCATCGCTCCGCAGCCGACGATCGCGACCTTCGCCATCCCGCCCCTCCCTTGGTGCGGGCGCATTGCGCGATGCGCCCGTCTCCGACGTCCCGGCGGTCGGCCGCCCGGCTCATGGTGCGGCGATCGTAGGGTGGCGGGACAGCAAACGTCCAGGCGTCGCCGGCATGCGCGCCGGGCTCGTCGGCGGGCCTGAACGGCGCGATCACCTGCCACCGCGCGCCCGACAGCCGGACCACCTCTGCCCTGGCCCCCCTTTGCCTGGGCGGCGCCCGGGATCAGGGTTCTCTCATCGCGGCAGCATCGTGACCGGGCCGAGAGCTCCACCGGAGGGAGGGGCCGTCGACATCCGCTCCCGCTTAGAGCACTTCACGATCGCGTTGCCATCGCGAAGCTCTCTAGGTCGTTGATTGTGCCGCATTTTCTTCGACGAACCGGCATCCACTTCGTCGGAAAATGCTCTCGTCGTTCGACGAGACCCGTAGCGACCGGTTTCGGGGTCTGGCATCAATCGACGACCGGCGAGCTTGAGCGCCTGCGACCGCCATGAGGCGGCGACACGGTGCAGGGCACTCCACCACGGAGGGCACCCCATGAGCCAGGATGACGACGGTGAGGACTGGCGCTCACGCAGCACGCGTCCCCACGACCCCATCTCGCTCGCCCGCACCATCCGACGTGCCCGCGAGCCCGACCGGGGCCGCACCGCGGCCCGACCCGAGCAGATCCCGGCGCGCGGCTGGCTCGACATCCTGGCGCGGGTGTTCTGGTCGATGCCGCAGGACCGCGTGCTCGCGACGGCGGGCGGCGTCTCCTTCTTCACCCTGCTGGCGGCCTTTCCCGGCATCGCGACCGTCGTCTCGCTCTACGGCCTGCTCTCGGATCCCCGCGCGATCAGCCAGCATCTCACGTTGCTGACCGGCATCCTCCCCGCCGGCGTGCTGGCGCTGCTCACCGACGAAATGACCCGCATCGCCCAGAAGAGCACGGGCGCCCTCAGCTCGGCGTCCATCGTCAGCTTCCTCATCGCGTTCTGGAGCGCGAATTCCGGAGTGATGTATCTCTTCGACGCGCTGAACGTCATCTACAAGGAGCGGGAGAAGCGCACGCTGCTGCAACTCTATTCCACATCGCTGCTGTTCACGTTCAGCGGTATCGTTTTCGTGGTGGCCGCCATCGGCATCGTGGTCGTCCTGCCGGTGGTGCTCGGCGAGGTCGGGCTCGGTCCGCTGGCCGACACGGTCCTGAGAGTGGCGCGCTGGCCGCTGCTGTTGATCGTGGTCGGCGCGGGGCTCTCCCTGATCTACCGTTACGGTCCCAGCCGGCGGGAGGCGAAGTGGCGCTGGGTCACCTGGGGCGCCGTTCTGGCGGCGCTGCTGTGGGTCTGCACCTCCGTCTTGTTCTCGTGGTACGTGTCGAGCTTCGACAGCTACAACCGAACCTACGGATCGCTCGGAGCCGGGGTGGGCTTCATGACGTGGATGTGGCTGTCGGTGGTCATCGTGCTGATCGGCGCGGAGCTGAACTCGGAGCTGGAGCGGCAGACGGCACGGGACAGCACGACCGGGCGGCCGCGGCCGCTCGGGTCTCGGGATGCCTACGCGGCGGACACCGTGGGCCCCGCCCAGCCCGGGCACCGCTGACGGCGATCGGCGAGCGCATCCACCACGCGGGGTCCGACGCCGTGGCGCGACGGCGAGGTGGGGGTTGGTCGCAACCGAGCTCGTGCCGCTGGGCGAGGCGCCGCGGCCGAAAGGATGGGCGGGCATCGAGCCGAAGGGAGCACCGAGCGGGCCCCTACGCGCCGGCCGCCCGCGCCACCCAATGCCCGGGGGCGATCTCCTCCAACGGCCCGGCCTCCGGGATGGCGGCGGCCGGCGCCTCGCGCATCGCCCGCAGGCGGGCCCGCTCGGCCGCCGGGTCGGGCACCGGCACCGCGCCGAGCAGCGCCCGCGTGTAGGGGTGGCGCGGATCCTCGTACAGGGTGTCGCTGTCGGCGAGCTCGACGAGCCGCCCGCGCCGCAGCACCGCGACCCGGTGGCAGAGATAGCGTACCATTCGCAGGTCGTGGGAGATGAAGAGAGTGGACAGGCCCAGCTCCGCTTGCAGGTCCTGCAGCAGGTTGACCACCTGAGCCTGGATCGAGACGTCGAGGGCGGCGATCGGCTCGTCGGCGACGATGAAGCTGGGCTTCAGCGCGATCGCCCGGGCGATGCAGAGCTGCTGGCGCTGTCCGCCCGAGAACTGGTGCGGGTAGCGCCCAGCAAAGCGCGGATCGAGCCCGACCCGCTGGAACAGGCCGGCCACCGCGTCGCGACGCTCAGGCGCACCCATCTCCGGCCGGTGCAGCCGGAACGGCTCGGCGACGTAGGCGCCGGCGCTCATCCGCGGGTTGAGAGCGGCGTAGGGGTCCTGGAAGATCACCTGGATGCGCCGGCGCATCCGCCGCATCTCCCGGGCCGGCAGGGTGCCTAAGTCGGTGCTCTCGAACGCGACGGTCCCGGAGGTCGGCGGGTTCAGCATCGTCACCGCCCGGCCGATCGTCGACTTGCCCGAGCCCGATTCGCCGACGAGGCCGAGCGTCTTGCCCTCGCGCAAGCCGTAGCTCACGCCGTTGACCGCGTGGATCGTGCCGCCGTCGGTGTCGAAGGCGACCGCGAGGTCGCGGACAATCAGCAGGGGAGTGTCGGCAGTCAACGGCGCTCGCGCGGGTCGAGGGCGTCGCGCAACCCGTCGCCGACGAGGTTGAAGGCGAGCACCGCGAGGAAGATCGACAATCCGGGCCAGATCGCCATCCAGGGCGCCTGGTCGAGGAAGTTCCTGGCGGTGTTGAGCATCGAGCCCCAGGACGGTTCGGGCGGCTGCTGGCCGAGGCCGAGGAAGGACAGGCTCGCCTCGGCGATGATCGCCGCCGCGATGGTGAGGGTGGCCTGGACCAAGGCGCGCTGATGTGCGCGAAGGCATAGCCTTCTCGGGCGTCAGTCGTACTCCATCCCGACGGAGTGCTCGAACGCGGTCCCGCTGGTCTGCCGCCCCTTGGGGTCGGCGACCGAGATGTCGCGGAAGCCTCGTCCCATCAGCTCCCGAACCTTGTCGAGCGCCTGCAAATCCGTACCGCAGGCGAACGTGAGCGCGCGGCCGGTCGGGTCGGTTCCTGTTACCTTGTACAAGCGTGGTTCCCTGTACGGTGTTGAGCATATGGCAGCTCGGATGTGCAGGCGATGGCCTTGGGGCGCAAGTCGTTGCGGTGGTGATGCCCCTGCACACGAGTCATCCCGCGAGGCCGCATTCCGGAGGGGAGCTTGGTCATGGGGCGCTCCGGGTCGAGCGACGGACCGCTGCCAGCCGACCCACCGCGAAGACGACCCGCTCCGCATGCTCCCGCCGGGTCCGCTGTCGTGTCGCGTGGCGCCGCCTACGCCACGCCGCAACCCATTGCAAAATAACGATTCGCGCTGCACACCGCCGCGACACGCGCCAACGGGGCCTGGGCATGAAAAAGCCCGCCGAGTCATCGACCGAGCGGGCGTCTCAGTGGCGACCCCGGCAGGGCTCGAACCTGCGACCTGCCGCTTAGAAGGCGGCTGCTCTATCCAGCTGAGCTACGGGGCCTGTCCGGTCCGGGTGGTAGCAGGCCCCTCGCCGCCCGTCCACAAGGGACTCCCGATCCCGGCGGCAGGATCACCGCAGCGGCAGCAGGCGGACCCGGCGGTGCTCGGCGAGCCGCGACGGGTTGCCGAGTGCCTCGGCGAGCCCGAGCTGCTGCAGGGCGGCGAGCGCGGCGATGATCCTGACGTGGCTGGTCAGGGTGAGATGCGACGCGGCATCGACGTCGAGGGACACGACGCCGTCGGGGTCGCGGCCGCAGGCGCAGAGCAGCAGGTAGGTCTTCAGCGCGGCGAGGTGGGGCGCCTTGCGGCAGGTGAGGCCGTGCAGGGCGGCGATCGGGGCGCCGGGCTGCGCCCCGTGGACGAGGGAGGCCGCGGCGGCCGACGGGCGCAGGCCGGTCAACCGGTAGGCGATCGTGCCACCCGGGCAGCCGCCGTCGGTGGTGACGAGGCCCTGGTCGAGGAGCGCCTTCTTGCCGGCGCAGATCAGCGGGTCGGAGAGGCCGGACAGGGCGGCGATCCGCCCGTAGGACAGGAGGATCGCCGCCGGCTCGCCGCTGCCTGAATCCTGGCTGGCGACCAGCGTGAGGTAGAGCTTGAGCGCCGCGATCGAGCGGCCGAGATAGCCGGCATCGCTCCGGAAGGCGCGCAGGCCCCCGTCATGGATCCAGTCCGCCGGCAGGGGCGACGCCCGCCCCGCCCGTGCCGGCGCCACCGCCTCGGACGGCGCGGTCGTCCGGGCGCGGGCCGGGCTCTGCGTCGGGTGAAGGACTTCCGGATGCATCATGCGGTCGTCGGCGTCCCTGCGGGCTCGCGAACGGGGCGGACCGGGGCGAGCCGGCGCTCCGCTCCGGACCGGGCGTGCGATCATCGGCGGTACGATGCCGTTGCATAGGCATCAATAGGACGTATGCTTCCGATGATGACTCCCGCCGCGCGGCGGACCGGATCACGGCCCGTCGTCGGTGGGGCGGCGCGGCCCGGGGCTGGGAATTCCGCGCGATGGGCGAAGGCGGGCGACGGGGGGCCTTTCATGACGATACCGCCCGACGAGTGTCTCGAGGTCGAACTCGGGCTCGGCGGCGCGCTGCGGATCGGGCGGGCGCGCATCGCCGTCGCCGACGCCTCGGCGCTCCTGCGCGCCATCGTCCGGACCGGCTCGGTGCAGGGGGCGGCGACCGAGATCGGCCTGTCCTACCGCGCCGCCTGGGAGCGGGTCCGGACGCTGGAGGCCGAATTCGGCCACCCGCTGGTGCGCAAGACCCGCGGCCACGGCACCACGCTCACCGAGGCCGGCACCGTCCTGCACGAGGCCCTGGCGGGCGCGGCCGAGAGCCTGGCCCTGCCGCTCACCCGCGAGGCGCGCGTGATGCAGGCCCGCCTCGCCGCCCTGCGCGGAGGGCTGCGGCGCCTCGGCGTGGCAGCGAGCCACGATCCCCTGCTGATGGAGGTGCTGGGCCTGTGGGGCGGGGCCGAGATCGCCGTGATGGGCAGCCGGGACGCGGTGATGCGGCTCATGGACGGGCGCGCCGACGCAGCGGGCTTCCATTGCGGCGCGATCGGGCCGGCCGCCGCCGGGCCGCCCTTCTCGGACCTCGTCGCCGATCCGGCCTTCCGGATCCGCCCGCTGTTCGAGCGCGAGCAGGGCCTGCTGGTCGCAGCCGGCAACCCGCTCGGGCTCGGCGGTCCCGGGGACCTGCGCGCCACGAAGGCCCGCTTCGTCAACCGGCAGAAGGGCTCGGGCACCCGGGACTGGTTCGACCGGCTGCTGGCCGAGGCCGGGATCCGGCCGGACGAGATCGTCGGCTACGGGCTGGAGGAGTTCACCCACCAGGCGGTGGCGGCGGTGATCGCGTCGGGGGCGGCCGATGCGGGTTTGGGGGCGCGTGCGGCGGCGGAGCGGTTCGGCCTCGGCTTCGTCCCGGTCGGCTGGGAGGTCTACGGCCTCGCCGCCAGCGCGTCGCTGCCGGGGGACGGGCTCGACCGGGTCGAGGCGCTGGTGGCCGAGCGGATCGGACACTTGCCGGGATACCGCCTGCCGGGGTGACCGACGGTGCCGCGCGCGATGTCCGCCGGGGCCGGTGGTCCGACGAATCGGGCGAAGCTTTAAAGGACCGGCGCGCTTGATTCGACCGAAGGTCCGATCATCATGCCGCAAGGGGGCGTGCGACACCGCTCCCCGAGGCCCCACCCGGAGAGTGCCGCCATGACGAGCCCCGCAACGATCTACGACCACGGCCTCGACCGGAACCCGGCCAACCACCAGCCGCTCACCCCCCTCACCTTCCTGGAGCGGGCGGCGACGGTCTTCCCCGACCACATCGCGGTGATCCACGGGGGCTTGAGGCGCAGCTACCGCGACCTCTACGCCCGCTGCCGGCGCCTCGCCGCGGCGCTCGAGGCCCGGGGGATCGGACGGGGCGACACGGTGGCGGTGATGCTCGCCAACACCCCGGCGATGATCGAGTGCCATTACGGGGTGCCGATGGCCGGCGCGGTGCTCAACACCCTCAACACCCGGCTCGACGCCGCGATCATCGCCTTCTGCCTCGACCACGGCGAGGCCAAGGTGGTGATCACCGATCGGGAATTCGTCCGCACCATGGGCCCGGCCCTGGCCCAGGCCGGGGTGACGCCGCTGGTGATCGATTACGACGACCCCGAATACGACGGCCCGGGTGAGCGCCTCGGCACGGTCGAGTACGAGGCCTTCCTCGCCGAGGGCGACCCCGCTTACGCCTGGGCCATGCCGGGCGACGAGTGGGACGCGATCACGCTCAACTACACGTCGGGCACCACCGGCGACCCGAAGGGCGTGGTCTACCACCATCGCGGCGCGTCGCTGCTCGCCGTCGGCAACGTGGTGGCGGGCGATCTCGGCCGGCACCCGGTCTATCTGTGGACCCTGCCGATGTTCCACTGCAACGGCTGGTGCTTCCCCTGGACCCTGTCGGTGGTGGCCGGCACCCATGTCTGCCTGCGGCAGGTGCGGTCGAAGGCGATGTACGACGCCATCGCGGATCACGGGGTCACGCATCTGTGCGGCGCGCCGATCGTGATGTCGCTCCTCATCAACGCCCCGGAGGCCGAGCGGCGGGACCTGCCGCGGCGGGTCGCGTTCCTCACCGCGGCGGCGCCGCCGCCCGAGGCCGTGCTCGCCGGCATGGCCGAGGCCGGGTTCGACGTCACCCACGTCTACGGGCTGACCGAGACCTACGGCCCGGCGGTGGTGAACGAGTGGCACGCCGACTGGGACGCCTTGGGCAAGGACGAGCAGGCCGCCCGCAAGGCGCGCCAGGGCGTGCGCTACCCCCCGCTCGAAGCGCTCGACGTGCTCGATCCCGAGACGATGCAGCCGGTCCCGGCCGACGGCGAGACGCTCGGCGAGGTGATGTTCCGCGGCAACGTGGTGATGCGCGGCTACCTCAAGAACCCGACGGCGACCGAAGCCGCCTTCCGCGGCGGCTGGTTCCACTCCGGCGATCTCGGGGTGAAGCACCCGGACGGCTACATCCAGCTCAAGGACCGCTCGAAGGACATCATCATCTCAGGCGGCGAGAACATCTCGTCGATCGAGGTGGAGGAGGCCCTGTTCAAGCACCCGGCGGTGGCGGCCGCGGCGGTGGTGGCCAAGCCCGACGAGAAATGGGGCGAGACGCCGTGCGCCTTCGTCGAGCTGAAGGGCTCCGAGATGGTCTCGGCCGAGGAGCTGATCGGCTGGTGCCGTCAGTCGCTCGCCGGCTTCAAGGTGCCCCGCCACGTGGTCTTCACGGAATTGCCGAAGACCTCGACCGGCAAGGTGCAGAAATTCGTGCTGCGGGAGATGGCGAAGGCGTTGTGACGGGCGCCCCGTCAACGGGGCTGCGGGGCCTGCCGGCCGGGGGCTCGCCCTCGGGGGCCCCGCCGCTCACTCTGTCGTACCTTCAGGTCGTATCTGAAAGGATGTCGCCCGAAGGATCGTGCCTCTGGGGCAGGGGCCGCCGCGCCGAACGCTGGCGCGGCGGCACGAAGGGCGTTTTCTGGGCTAGTGCATCACGCGGGTGGAGGTCGTCCGCAGACGACTGATCTCATCCTTCAAGTGAAGCTTTTTCCGCTTGAGCTCTACAATTCGCAAGTCGTCGGTGGAGAGGTGGGTGATTGCGTCCTGAATCTCGCGCTCCAGGGCTTCGTGCTTACGCTCGAGCTCGGTGAGATGCATGTGCAGCGACATCAGCCATTGCCTCCTGTCATGTAGGTGACACACGCAGCCTGCCACAGCCCGCGGCCGATGTCGAAGGGATTTGATGCTGCACCTGCGTAATGCGCGTGGGGACGGCAGGCCCTCGGAGGGGCTGCACAACCCCGCCCGTGCCCTTGCCGGAGGCTGGAGCGTGGTCCATTCTCCGCTCATACTTCCAGGGCTTGGGGCGGCGATGGCGTTCGAGTTGAGTGCGGAATCGACGGCGGAGTACGAGAGCGAGCTGGCGCGTCTGAAGGAGGAGCATCGCGACCTCGACGACGCGATCGAGGCCCTGTCGGGGGTGATGGCCGGCGACCGGCTGCAGCTCCAGCGCCTCAAGAAGCGCAAGCTGTCCTTGCGCGACCGCATCACCTTCCTGGAGGACCAGCTCACCCCGGACATCATCGCCTGACGGACGCAGGCGAGCGTTCGCGCGCTGCTTGCGTGAAGGCAAGCGCGCCGCTACTGCACAATGACCGGCTGCGGCCCGCTCGCGGCTAGCAGCGCTTTCTAGAGGATGCGCTTGACGATGGCGGCAGCGCCCCCCGTCGCGGTGATCATGGGCAGCCAGTCCGACTGGGCCACGATGCGCCACGCCGCCGAGACCCTCGACGCGCTCGGCATTCCGTACGAGGCCCGCATCGTCTCGGCCCACCGCACCCCGGACCGCCTGGTCGCCTTCGCCAAGGGCGCCAAGGCCGCTGGATTCCGGGTGGTGATCGCCGGCGCCGGCGGCGCGGCCCACCTCCCCGGCATGGCCGCCGCGATGACGCCGCTGCCGGTCTTCGGCGTGCCGGTCGAGTCGAAGGCGCTGTCGGGCCAGGACAGCCTCCTGTCGATCGTGCAGATGCCGGCCGGCATCCCGGTCGGCACGCTCGCCATCGGCCGGGCCGGCGCCGTCAACGCGGCCTTGCTGGCCGCCGCCGTCCTGGCGCTCACCGACGACGATCTGGCCCATCGCCTCGACGCCTGGCGCGCCCGCCAGAGCGCGGCGGTCGCCGAGCACCCGGACACGAGCGCCCCGTGAGCACCACGACCCTCATCGCCCCAGGCGCGACCATCGGGATCATCGGCGGCGGCCAGCTCGGCCGCATGATCGCGGTCGCGGCGGCGCAGTACGGGCTGAAATGCCATGTCTACTGCCCCGATCCCGACAGCCCGGCCTTCGAGGTGGCGGGCCGACGCACGGTCGCGGCGTATGACGACGCGGCGGCGCTCCAGGCCTTCGCCGAATCCGTCGACGTGGTGACCTACGAGTTCGAGAACATCCCGAGCAAGACGGCCGAGATCCTGGCCGCCCGCCGGCCGCTGCATCCGAGCGCCTCGGCGTTGGCGACGACGCAGGACCGGCTGACCGAGAAGAGCTTCGTCGCCGGTCTCGGCATCCCGGTGGCCCCGTTCCGGGCGGTCGACGACGCGGCGGGCCTCGCCCAAGCCGTGCGGGAGATCGGCCTGCCGGCGGTGCTGAAGACCCGGCGCTTCGGCTATGACGGCAAGGGGCAGGTGATGCTGCGCGACGCCGTCTCCGATCCGGCCGCCGTGATGGCGTCCTTACGCGATCAGCCCTGCATCCTCGAGGGTTTCGTCGCCTTCGAGGCCGAGCTGTCGGTGGTGGCCGCCCGCAACGCGGAAGGCGGCTTCTCGGCCTTCAGCCCCTGCGCCAACGAGCACCGTCACCACATCCTCGCCCGCACGGTCGTGCCGGCTCCCGGCATGGCGCCGGAGACCGCCGTCGAGGCGATCGCGATCGCCCGCACCATCGCGGACGCGCTCGATTATGTCGGCGTGCTGGCGGTCGAGATGTTCCTGGTGCGCGGGGCGGATTGCCGCGCGAGCGTGGTGGTCAACGAGATCGCCCCGCGGGTGCACAATTCCGGCCACTGGACCATCGAGGGGGCCGAGACCTCGCAATTCGCCCAGCACGTCCGGGCGATCTGCGGCTGGCCGCTCGGCAGCGCGGCGCTGACCGGCACGTCGGTCGAGATGCTGAACCTGATCGGCGACCAAGCCGACGACTGGACCCGGATCCTCGCCGAGGCAGGCAGCCACCTCCACCTCTACGGCAAGGGCGAGGCTCGCCCCGGCCGCAAGATGGGCCACCTCACCCGGGTCACGACCGGCGCCTGAGGGCCCGGACTGCGGCCTTGCGGCCACACCCGCGCCAGCACGGGCCCCTCCCCTGCCCTTGCGGCGCCGGGAGGCCACACCTTCGCCACATCGGCCCGCACAAGCGTCGGGGGCGCATCGCTTTAAGCCGGCGTTCACCCCGATCCGGAATGGTCGTCCGGCACCGGGACCGCGGTTTTTGGCGGCGCGTGCGTGCGAATGGCGAAGGTGCGCGGCGCGACGGGATGCGCCGCCCCGGGGGAGCGGGCGATGAACAACGTGATCGGCTTGAGCCGCGTGACACCGGCGGCCCGTGTGCTGGGGGCGACCGTGCTGACCGCGCTGGCGCTCGCCGGCTGCGACACCGTCAGCCGCGCCACCGCGACGCGGCAATTCGCGGTGGTCGAGGCCGACAAGTCCGGCGCGACCGAGGTCAACATCGCCTCGCTGTCGGACGTGATCCAGCGCAACCCGAGCGACGCGGCCGCCTACAACACCCGCGGCGCGGCCTATGCCCGGGCGGGCAACTTCGATTCGGCGATCGCCGACTTCACCAAGGCGATCCAGCTCGACCCGAACTCGGCCTCGGCCTACGGCAACCGGGCGCTGGCCTACCGCCAGTCGGGCCGCAACGACGCGGCGCTCCAGGACTTCTCCAAGGCGATCAACGCCGACCCGAACTACACCGCCGCCTATATCGGCCGGGCCAACCTGCAGCGCGCGCAAGGGAACTTCGAGGCCGCCTACAGCGACCTCAGCCAGGCGATCCGCCTGACCCCGGAATCGGCCGAGGCCTACCACGCCCGCGGCTTGGTGCGGCAGGCGCAAGGGCAGCACCGCGCCGCGATCGGCGACTTCGACGCTGCCATCGACCGCAACCCCTTCGTGGCCGCGCCCTACGCCGCCCGCGGCCAGAGCCTGATCGCGACGAACCAGTACGACAAGGCGATCGAGGACTACAACGCGGCGCTGAACGTCAACAACAAGGACGCGGATTCCTGGGCCTACCGGGGTCTCGCCTACGAGAAGACCAACCGCCGCCAGGAGGCGACGGAGAGCTACCAGCGCGCCATCGCCATCGACCAGGGCAACCAGGTCGCCAAGCAGGGTCTGGGGCGGATGCAGGGCGGGGTGGCGTCGCTGTTCCGGTAGGGGACGGCGCATTCCACGGGTTACAGGGCTCTCGGCGGCACGCCGGGAGCCTTTTTTTCGTGTCGACGATCGCCGCAGGGCATGACCCTCCCCCGATCGTGTCCCAGGGGGTGGTGTATCTGCGTGTGGTCCACCACGATGACCGGCCTGGCCGGACTGATCAGACGGCCAAGGTTGGCAGGCTGACGAGGGGATCATCGCCGATTGAGGCGATGCTTTCCAGGGTCATGTAGCGGCAGCGCTGGACCGCCTATTCGTCGTTCTGCTTCAACAGGATCGCGCCCACGAGCCGGCGGATCGATGGCTCATCGGGGAAGATGCCGACGACGTCGGTGCGGCGCTTGATCTCGCCGTTGAGGCGCCCCAACGGGTTGGTCGAGTGCAGCTTGGCGCGATGGGCGGCCGGGAAGCCCATGTAGGCCAGGACGTCGGTCTCTGCCGTGTCCATCAGGGCTGCCAGCTTCGGGACCTTGGGGCGGAGCTGGTCGGCCACCCGCCGCCACTGCTGGCGGGCGGCCTCGGCATCCTTCTGCGCGAAGGCGGTGGCGATGAAGGCCGCGACGACGCGCCGGCCCGAACGGCCGGCATGGGCCAGGACGTTGCGCATGAAGTGGACCCGGCACCGCTGCCAGGAGGCAGTCATCACCTTGGCGACCGAGGCCTTGATGCCCTCATGCGCGTCCGAGATCACCAGCTTGACTCCGCGCAGGCCGCGCCGGGCCAGCTTGCGCAGGAACTCGTTCCAGAAGGTTTCGGCTTCGGACGGGCCGATGTCGAGCCCCAGCACTTCGCGTCGGCCATCCGCGTTGACGCCCATCGCCACGATGACGGCCACCGAGACGATGCGGTGGTCCTGACGCACCTTCACGTAGGTGGCATCGATCCAGAGATAGGGCCACTCGCCCTCGATGGGCTGCTCCAGGAAGGCGTTCACCCGCTCGTCGATCTCCTGGCACAGGCGGCTGACCTGGCTGGGAGAGATCCCCGTCCCGCCTATCGCCTGAACCAGGTTGTTGATCGCCCGGGTCGAGATGCCCTGGATGTAGGCCTCGTGGATCACCGCGGTCAGCGCCTTCTCGGTCATGGGGCGCGGTTCCAGGAAGCTCGGGAAGTAGCTCCCCGTCCGCAGCTTCGGGATGCGCAGCTCAACCGTGCCGGCCCGCGTCTGCCAGTCCGTGTTGCGATAGCCTCCGGATCAGGTCCGGGGCAAGCTGTTGCGCTGGGCCAGTTTGTCCGGGTTCTTCTCGCCGTGGGCGGCACCGGTCAGGCCGGCGACCTCCAGTTCCATCAAACGCTGCGCGGCAAAACCAATCATCTCGCGCAGCAC